>JALZDV010000198.1 GCA_030862345.1 Actinomycetota bacterium
GACGCGCTGATCGACACGGTGCTCGAACCGGGAGACGCGCTTTATCTGCCACGGGGATTTGTGCACGGCGCGCAGGCGCTGGAAGGGGTCAGCGCCCATCTGACGGTGGGCGTGCACTCCGTGACTCGCTTCGCGATTGCCGAAGCGCTGCTCGCTGAAGCCGCGACGGACCCCGACCTTCGGAGCAGCCTGCCGCTGGGCGTTGACCTGGCCGATGACGAGATGGTGGCTGCCGAGGTTCGGGCCACCATCGGCGCCCTGACCCGTTGGCTCGAGCAGGCCGAGAGCGGTCCAGCGGGACGCCTGCTCCGGCGGCGGGTCTGGGGACAGAGCCGTGCTGCTCCCCTGACGCCGATCCGTACGGCGATCGCTCTGTCCGAGCTGGACGAGCAGAGCATGATCAGACTCCGGCCCCACCTCGACCTGCGCTGGGAATCAGTCGAGAGCGGCCTGCGGGTGGAGACGGCGACCCAGGTGCTCGATCTTGATGCGGGCGCCGCATCGACCCTTGCCGCACTGCGGGCCGGGCGCAGGATACGACTTGACCAGATCGAGGACCTCGATCCGGAAGCCGGCCTCGACCTCGGCCGCCGACTGATCCGCGCCGGCATCGCGGTTCTGGCCTGATGGCAACCCCGCCTCGCGGACCTGTCCCACGCGTCGACCCTCGGCGATGTACTCCTTCCGCGCGGCGCCGAAAGGATCCGCTGATCGCGACCGCGGCACCGGCTACCCGCTGGCTGCTGATCGAGCAGCCGGGTCCCTGGGGCCACAACGCCCTACGCCAGTCCCTGCTGGCGCCTTCGGTGACTTCGGCGTTGGCCCAGGCCTGTGCCGAGCGCGGGGTGCGGATCCAGGTCATCCGTCGACCGCCGGAACGCGCCCAGCCGGCTCGACGCCGCCAATGGGGATACGTCGACTCCGGTGCCCAGACCCGGCCGACAACATGGTGGGGGAAATACGACCAGGACGCGGAACTGCTGGACCTGTCTCTCGACGGGTCCCAGGGGACGCCGAGCACGGAACCGATCCTGCTGGTGTGCACTCATGCCCGCCACGACGCGTGCTGCGCGCTGTTCGGTCGCCCGGTCTATTCCGCTCTGGCGAAGGATTACCCGGACAACACATGGGAGACATCTCATGTCGGCGGTGACCGGTTTGCCGCCAATCTCGTGATATTGCCTGAGGGGCTCTACTACGGCGGGCTCGACGGTGAAACCGCGGCCCGCGTGCTGTCGGCACACACGAACGGCCTGATCGAAGGGGCGCACTATCGGGGTGGCAGCTCCCATTCCGCGCCGACGCAGGCCGCCGAGCACTACCTGCGAGAGCACCTCGGCGAGTGGCGGATCAATGCGGTTGCCGCGCTGGATCTGCACCAGGTGGACATGGCCCGCTGGGTGGCGCGCCTGGCCCATGTCGATGGGGCAGAGTTCGACATCGAGGTCGCGACCACACACTCCGCTGCCCTGCACCGGCTCACCTGTTCGGCCGCGCACCCGGCGGCAGCCAGGTTGTTCGAACTGCTCAGCCTGCGTGAGATGCCGACGGCCGGAAAGCGTCCGCCGGGCCGGCCCGGGTAGGGCGATTCACCTACGGCCGATCCGGACGGGGATGCTGAGTTCGGCGTCGGTCAGCGAACCGTGATATCCGATCAACGAATGGGCACCGGGCTCCCGGCGGCTCGCGGTGATCGCGTGGTTGTCGCGTGCCCAGGCCAGCACATTACCGATCCGTTCGGCATGCGCCGTAGGCACCGAGGTACCGAACAATCCCGAGTCGATCGCCTCCTCACGGGAGAGCACCCAGGCGCGCTTCCCGAGGATCGCCGTCCAGGTGGCCAACACGTCGGGGATCGCGCCCGGCTGGGTATAGACGTAACGTGCCCGCGGCTCGCCGGCCACCAGCCGCACGCCCGCCGAGAGCCCCCGTGCCTGCTCTGCACCAGGCTCGCCCTGGCTCGCATCCAGGTCGATCTTGTCCGAGGGCGCGACGTCGATCATGCCGTGATCGGCGGTCACGACAAGTGCTGTGTCAGCGGGCAGCTCGGTCAGAATCGTGGCCGCGATCTGATCCACCTGGGCTAGCTGGTACCGCCAGGCAGCACTGGTGCATCCCCGAACATGACCGGTCATGTCCAGGGCGCCGTGGTAGGCGTAGACCAGAGATCGTTCGCCTTCGGCAGCTGCGGCCAGGGACCGGGACACGAGGTCCCCGGCGCTGACCGCAGGGCGGTAACCGGCGCCCCGATAGGCCGCCTCGGTGAGCCCCGTGCCCAGAAAGGCGCCGGGCCCGGAGGCATGTACGGACACCCCGGACCGCACGGCTGTCTCGAAGACGGTGGGCGCCGGCTGCCACTGGCTGGGTTCGGGGTCCTCTCGCCAGTCGATGTGGGTCAGCAGCCGATCGGTGCCAGGTATCGCGACGGTGAAACCCACGATGCCGTGCTCACCCGGCGGTACGCCGGTGCCTAGGCTCGCCAGGCTGACCGGGGTGGTCGACGGACTCGAGGAGTCGATCGCGCCGATGGGGCTGGTCAGGGAGGTCAGCGTGGGTGCGATCGCCGCGTGTTCGGCGAGATTGACCTGCCCCATTCCATCGACGAGCAGCAGGATGACCCGCCGGACGTCGGTCAGCGCCGGGGTCAGCCCGAGCACGTCGTCGTAGCCGGGCACCCCCAAGGCGGCAACGACCGAGGGCAACAGGTCGGCCAAGCTGCGCCGCCCGTACGCGGGCACCGACAGGTCATCCGGCCGGGAGGCGGCCAGACCGGATCGCCCGCCCGGTAGAGGTCCCGTCATCGACGGCACAGGAGGTGCAGGTCGGTGGCCAGATCACGGTAGGGCGAACGCTCGGAGAGCAGTGCCTCCAGTTGGCGCACGACCGCGCTCTGCTCGGTGCCTGCCTCCAGCGCGGGCAACAGGTCAGCGACCACCCGGACGCCGTGCCAGATCTCGACCGACAACCCCGCCTGGACCACCAGAGTGCGCAGGGCGTCGATCTCGAAGCGTCGGTGCCGGGTCCCGTCGGGCTGCCCCTGCAGCAGCGCGAGTGCCTCCTCCGGACGACCGCCCACAGCTCGGGACAAGACCGCAGCCGCCTGATTCGCCGCGAGCAGGCTGAGCCAACCTTCGGAACGCAGGCAGGCTGCCAGTGCCACAGCAGCCGAGGCCGGCTCGTCCACGAACTCCAGTACGTGATGGCAGAGCACGAGGTCAGCGCTGCCGGCCGACACGACGTCGGTCAGCCGGTCACCGTCACCTTGGACCCCGCTCACCGACGCCGCAACTCCGGCCGCCTGAGCGCGGTTGGACAGCAGGGCGAGCGCATCCGGGCTCGGATCGACGACGGTCACGGTGTGCCCGCGTTGGGCCAGCGGTACGGCGAATCCTCCGGTGCCACCGCCGACGTCAAGGACGCGCAGCGGACCGTCGGCGAGAATGGGTTCCAGTGCTGCCCATACCGCCCCGGCCCGCGTGGACCCGGGATCCGACGGACTCGCAGCGGTGGAGGAGAGCATGGCCCGTCGAGCCTAACGGTGT
>JALZDV010000208.1 GCA_030862345.1 Actinomycetota bacterium
GTTCCCGTGCCACCGGAGATCCCTCGATTCTTGTCCGTGCCCGCTCCTCGACGTGTTCTAGCAGACCCAGTCTCTCAGTCCCCCGGTCACTCAGTCGGCGGTCCCTCGATCGGGCGGTCCCGCGCCCGCCGCCCGTACCGCAGTCGTACCGCCCGCAGCAGGATCCCGGTGAGAACGGAACTGCGTCCGAAGGACTGCAGGATCAGCGGGGCGGCCACCTGCTGGTCCACGATGGCGTGCGGCCAGGAGAATTCGCGTAGCCCGTCGGCACCGTGAATCCGGCCGAACCCGGAGGCACCGACGCCGCCGAATGGCATCGAGGGGATCACCGCGAAGGTGATCACCGAGTTGATACTGGTCATTCCCGCCCGCAGTCGCTGGGCGATCTCCATGCCACGTCCCTTGGAGAAGACTGCGCTGGACAGCCCGAAGTCTGAGGCATTGGCGCGCTCGATCGCCTCGTCGACGTCGCGGACCCGCCCCACGGTGATCGTCGGCCCGAACGTCTCCTCGGTCACCGCCGGTCGGTCCTCGGGGGTGTTGATCAGGATCGTCGGATCGACGTAGGGCCCGCGCACCGCGTTCCGTCCGCCGACGACCGCCGTGGCGCCATGGTCGAGCGCATCGTCGATGTGTGCGCGGATGACGGCGACCTGGTCGGGCATGGTGATCGGCCCGTAGTCGGCACCGGAGTCGCTGCCCGGACGCGGCTTATGTGCCTCAGCGGTCAACCGCGAGAGGAATTCGTCATAGATGGCATCGACGGCGTAGACCCGCTCGACCCCGACGCAGGTCTGACCGGCGTTGGACATCCCACCCCATACGGCAGCTTGAGCGGCGGCAGCGAGATCCGCGTCCTCCGCGACGATCAGCGCATCCTTGCTGCCGCATTCGAGCAGGACCGGTGTCAGCGTTCGGGCACACGCCGCCATCACGATCTTGGCGGTCGCGGTGGATCCGGTGAAGGCGATCTTGCCCACCCCGGCGGTGCACAGCGCTGCGCCGGTCTCGCCGTACCCGGTGACCAGTTGCAGGACGGGTCGTTCGGGTACGACCTCGAGGAAGGAATCCGCGAGCCAGCGCCCGATGGCCGGGGTGTGTTCACTGGGTTTGAAGACCACGGCGTTTCCGGCCGCCAGCGCGTAGGCGATCGAGCCCATCGGCGTGAAGACCGGATAGTTCCAGGGCCCGATCACACCCACGACGCCGTACGGGCGGTAGCCCACCGAGGCCTTCTGGTTGGGGAACAGCCACGACCGGCCGACCGTTCGGCGACCGAGGACGCCGGCAGCGTGGGTTGCCGCCCAGTGCAGGTGCTCGATGACACCGACGACCTCAAGCCGTGCGTCGACGAGTGGTTTCCCGTTCTCCCGGTGGATCAGGTCGGCCAGTTCATCCAGGCCGAGGGTCAGGACTCGCGCCCATTGCCGTAGCCGCGCCTTCCGAGCATCGAAGCTCAGCCCGGCCCACCACAGGGCGGCCGGACGAGCCGCCTGCACTACGGTGTTGACCTCGGCGGCGGTGTGGATCGCGAACGAGCCGATCGGCTTGCCGCTGGCTGGGTCGACCGACTCGAAGATCGACCGGTCAGCGCTCATCCAATGATGCTACCGACGGGTAACGGCGCTAGTCGGCTGATGTCGTGGGCCTGCGCGCAACGCGCCCGTCATGTCCCCTGCACACCGGCGACATCTGCTCAGAACAGCCTGAGCGAGGTGTCTTCGGCGCCGCGCAGCAGTCCGTAGTCGACCACCTGCCAACCGATGCCCCGATCCGTGGCGAGCACCCGTGCTTGGGGTGTGACTTCTTGCGCGACCAGGATTCCGCGTACCGGCGCCAGTAGCGGATCCCGATTCAACAGCGCCAGGTATCGGGTCAACTGCTCCACGCCATCGATCTCACCGCGCCGCTTCACCTCGATCGCCACTG
The DNA here is from genome assembly GCA_030862345.1 of Actinomycetota bacterium. GTDB lineage: Bacteria > Actinomycetota > Actinomycetes > Mycobacteriales > Geodermatophilaceae > JACCQS01. The sequence continues at coordinate 1,930 of JALZDV010000208.1, forward strand.
TGGCGCCGCTGGCATCCCGGCACAGCAGGTCCACTGGGCCGATCGAAGTGGGGTACTCCCGCCGGAGCAATGACCAACCGGCGCCGAAGGTGTGTACGTGCTGGGCCAGCAACTCCTGCAGGTGTGCCTCGACCCCGTCCTTGACCAGACCCGGATCGATACCGAGGTGGTGCGAGGAGTCGTGCTCGACGGATTCGAGCCGGATGAGCAGTTGCTCACCCGCCTTGTTGGAAACCGTCCAGAGCATGCCCTCGGCGTCGGTGGATTCGCGCAGGGTGCAGGGCGGGCTCATCCAGTTCAGCGGCTTGTAAGCCCGGTCGTCGGCGTGGATCGATACCGACCCATCTGCTTTGACCAGCAGGAGGCGAAGTGCCGAGGGCAGGTGGGCGGTCAGCCGGCCGACGTAGTCGACCCTGCAGCGGGCAATGACCAGGCGCACGGGAACCGAGGCTAGGCGATGGCCTGGCTCAGCGGGTCAGGGCGGGACGAGCAGGGCTGGACCTCCCCGGCGGCGTCGCCTGACGGCTAGCTCGGCACCGCCGATACGGTCGGGGAATGGCCTATATCGCGGCGCTGGACCGTTACGAGTCGATGACCTACCGCCGGACGGGGCGCAGTGGCCTCAAGTTGCCGTTGCTCTCACTGGGGCTCTGGCACAACTTCGGCGATGCGCAACCGCTGGAGACCCAGCGAGCCGTCATCCGCCGCGCCTTTGATCTGGGGATCACCCACTTGGACCTGGCCAACAACTACGGCCCGCCCTACGGCAGCGCGGAACGCAACTTCGGGACGATCCTGCGCGAGGACCTGCGCCCGTACCGCGATGAACTGGTCATCTCGACCAAGGCCGGCTGGGACATGTGGCCCGGTCCGTACGGCGACCTCGGTTCGCGCAAATACCTGACCGCCAGCCTGGACCAGAGCCTGCAGCGGATGGGTCTGGACTACGTGGACATCTTCTACTCCCACCGGTTCGATCCGGAGACCCCGCTCGAGGAGACGATGGCTGCCCTGGACGCCGCCGTACGCGCCGGAAAGGCCCTCTACGTCGGCATCTCGTCCTACTCCGCCCAACGCACGTCGCAAGCCGTGGCCATTTTGCGTGACCTCGGGACGCCGTTGCTGATCCATCAGCCGTCGTACTCGATGCTCAACCGCTGGATCGAGGACGAGCTGCTCGATGTCCTCGACACCGAGGGAGTCGGCTGTATCGCCTTCACCACGTTGGCCCAGGGCCTGCTGACCGGGAAGTACCTCGACGGCGCCAAGCCCGCGGGCTCCCGGGCGGATTCGCTGCTGCCGGATCACCTGACCGAGGACAACCTGTCGCGCATCCGCTCGTTGGCCGACATCGCGCAACGCCGCGACCAGAGCCTGGCCCAGTTGGCTCTGGCC
>JALZDV010000432.1 GCA_030862345.1 Actinomycetota bacterium
GGTCGGGTGCTCCTGGCCGGCGCATCCGTCACCTTGGTAGACCTGCTCACGGACGGCTACGAGGGCCGCGAAACGGTAGCGATCACTGTGCTGTTCGCGGTCCTCGTGGTGTGCGGGCGTTCGATCAGTTGCACACTGGTGCGCCATGCACGCCGGCTCGGGGTGGGCAGGACCCGCACGCTCATCGTTGGCGGCGACGACACCGCTTACCAGCTCGCTGAGATATTGGTCGATCGGCCCGAGTACGGCCTGCACCCCGTCGGGTTCGTCGACGCAGAGTCGTCCGGTGCTCCCGACAGAACTCCAGTCCCACACCTGGGCAGCACGGATGAGCTGGCGCACGTGGTCAGGGAATCCGAGGCCCGCGCGGTGGTCATCGCCTTTGGCTCGACGCCGGATCCCGTGCTGGTCGACGCGCTGCGCCGGTGTGACGCGCTGTCCTGTCAGATCTTCTTCGTACCGCGGCTCTACGAGTTCAACGTGATGAGCTGTGACACCGACCTGGTGTGGGTGTTGCCCCTGATGCGGTTACGGCACCCTTTCCGCCGAGGTTCCCTCATGGCAGAGATGGCGAAGGCGCTGCGCGGCGGTCGGGCGGCACGCTCCGGAGGATCTGGGTGAAGCAACGGCCCGCAGCGGCGGCTATGTCGCGCCTCGCCTCGCTTCGGCAGTCCGCTTCGGCAGTCCTACTCGTTGGCGACGGCCGAGCGGCTCCGCCCGTCGACGTGGTCGGTGACGAGCACCCACCGCTCGTGCCGGGAGTGTCCAGCTGCCCGCTCCGTCGACGCACGTCTCATGGTCTCCCTCGGCCGCCGCGGAATCGGCGGCGCGGCGACGACGCCCGGACGCCGTCTGCACGTGTTGTGCGCCACAGCCACCACTTGTATTGTTCAAGATGGGCGGCGCGTTATCCGATCTGCGGATCCGTCCTGGTTGCAGCAATCGGATCGGGAGGCTAAGCGTGCATCTCGCACCGCGACCACATCGGCGGTTCTCTCTAACGGTCATGGCGTGTGCGGCGGTGCTAGTCGCCACGGGCTGCAGTGCGGGGGCTCCGGACTCGGCGTCCGCCCCCAGCCGACGGAGCCAGCCATTCCTGCCCACCGACCCACCGCGCGCGTTCTTAGCCGGATCGTGGTGGAACACGCCAGTGCCCCAAGATGCGCCCAGCCACCCCCGGGCGAACGCGATCCTGGACTACATGCAGACCGCCCGCCAGGCCGGCGACGGCTGCGTCCGGCTCGCGGGCGCGGGCAAGAACGAGTGGGGTCAACCGGTCTACTGGTCCCGGCCGACGGACAAGGCCTACGACGTCGCGGTCGACATCCCCCAGCCACCACCACCCGAGCTGGGCAGCCTGCGTATCCCGAAAGGCGCTCGCGCGGCAGCGACCAACGACGCGGCGATGACAATCTTCGACGCGGACCGCGGATACGTCGTGGCGCTCACCGAAGCCAACTTCGACGCTAAGACGGACACCTGGACGGCGAGTGGCGCGACCGTTACCTACTTGGGCTCCGACGGCCTGCACGTCAGGACCGGTCGCTCGGACGACGCGCGCAACACGGGCAGCCACCGCGGCAACAACGGCGCCACAATGATGGTCCGCCACGACGAGGTCACTGAGGGGGCAATCGAGCACGTCCTGAAGGTCTCCTCCGGGCCAGAGGCCTCCAAGCGTTTCGTCTTCCCCATGGTTGGTAGCGACGGCGACTCCGACAATCCGGACGCGCCGCCGCAGGGGCTGCGGTTCCGTATCAAGCCAACGGTCGACCTCAGCATCCTTGACCTGCCGCCGGAGGCGAGAGTGATCGCGCAGGCACTTCAGACCTACGGCTTCTACGTTGGCGACTCTGGCGGCGTCACTTCGCTCAAACTGGAGAACACCCGGGCCGAGGGCCGAGGCCAGCTGTGGGAGCTGCCTCCGAGGGCGCTGTGCTCCTTGCCGCTGCGCCGCGATCTGTGGGACGTGCTGCCCGAGGGCTACGATCCGTCTAACTCCGTTGGGTAGGTTGACCGTCGTTGGTTCGAGAAATACTTTCGAGGGCGGGAGCTGCGGCGGTCCGCGCTATCGGACTGGGCCGCAGGCGCCCTCCGGCGGTCGCGGCGGCGGACGGCAGCATGAGCGGCACGCGAAGCGGGCCAAGTGGCCAGCCGAGGGAGCTTGACGACACCACCGAGCGCGCGCACGGCGCTGACGCCGCCGCCGAAATGGGCCGGCGGCAGGTCCGAGGGTCGGCGATCCTAATGCTGGGTCGGATAGCCGCGCTGGTGCTCACGACGGCTACGCAGATCATTATCGTCCGTGCACTCTCGAAGACTGATTACGGGAGTTTCGCGTACGCATTGGCGCTTGCTGCCGCCGGTCGGACACTGCTCAGCCTCGGTCAAGGCAAGCTGCTCAGCCGGTTCATGGCCACATACGAGGAGCAGCGGGACTACAATCGGATGTTCGGCGCGATGTTTCTGGCGGTGGTCACAATCGCCCTCACGAGCATCCTCACAATCACGGCGCTTTTCCTATTCAACGACGCACTGGTGGGATCTGCCGTGGATAGCCCGACGGCAATACAACTGGTCCTCATCCTGGTGTTCTTAGCACCGTTAGAAGCGCTAGACCAGGTCTTCGTCTCACTGTTCGCAGTCTTCGGCAAACCGAGCGCAATCTTTTTCCGTAGGCACCTTCTCACGCCGGGACTACGTCTTCTAGTGGTGCTCCTCTTGGTGGTCTTGGGATCCAGCGTAACTTTCCTCGCCATCGGATACGTAGTATCCGCGCTGATTGGGCTGTTCATCTACCTCAGGCTTCTCGTGCAGATGCTCCGGGAGCGCGATCTGCTCAAGGAACTCAAGCCGCGCCAGATGGTCCTGCCATACAAGGCCGTCTTCGCGTTTTCCTTCCCCTTGATTACCGGCGAGCTATTCCTCCTCTCCCAGACTGCGGGCGGTGTGCTGGTGCTCGCTTACTACCAGTCTACCGTTGAGGTGGCAAATTACCGGGCCGTTTTCAATCCGGCGCGCCTCAACACGGCCATCACGACGGCGTTCGTCACGCTTTTCCTGCCCATGGCCGCCCGGCTGTTTGCGCGCGACGACGTAGACGGGCTGCGGCGAAGCTATTGGCACACAGCCGTGTTCGTGGCGGTGTTGACCTTTCCGATCTTCGCGCTCACCGGCCCACTCGCCCCGAACACCACGGTCTTGCTCTTCGGTGCTCGATACGCCGAATCCAGCACAGTGCTCGCGGTGCTGGCCATCGGGTACTACTTCGGCGCCATGTTAGGTTTCAACGCCTATACGTTGCAGGTGTGCGGACGCATTCGCTATCTGGTCGGCGTCAACGTGTTCGTTGCAGCCCTGAACTTGGGGCTGACTTTCGTGCTCGTCCCGCACTTCGCGGCAGCCGGCGCCGCGATGGCGAACTGCGCGGCGCTCGTGACCCAGAACGTCCTCAACCAGTGGGCGTTACGACGCAGCATCGGTACAGCCTTCATCGACCGAGCCTACCTCAGCTGCTATCTGATCATCATCGGGTGCTCGAGTGCGCTGTGGGCGTTCCAGCTGCTAGCGGCGCCTGGCTTAATCGTCAGCCTCACTGTCGCGACAGTGATCTCATTAGTGGTGCTTTTCACCACCCGTAAAGCACTACAACTTTCCGACACCTTCCCCGAGCTTGCGCGCCTCCCGGTGGTACGTTGGCTGATTCGCTGACCCGCAGAATCGATCTTGCAACCGTCGTTTTCGATGGAGGCCATCCTCTAGCGCCTTCTAGCGCCTTCTGCGAGACGAGCGAGCAGTCGAGTCATCTCGCGGAAGGAAAGGAGTCAAATGCGTGGCCCGACCTGCAGCCAGGCGGGCAGATCCCGGTACCCGTGTGCTGCAAGCGTCTCCGCCGTCGCCCGGTTGGAGGGGCGATAAATTTCTTCGGCGTGGCGGCGGACGGCAGGATCCTGGCATTCGGAAAGCTCTCCCGTATTCGCCCGCAAGTAGGTGCGGCGCAACACGTCGCGTACAGTGGGGGGTAGAAGTCGATAGCGGTCACCTACGCGCTTTAGCAAGTAGACCGCCCTCGCAACTCTTGGACTGTGCGCATGCTTCGTAACGTTCCGGGCTGCCAGATCCATGGCGGGGGCCGACTCGGTGTCGATCTCGAGCCAACGGAACAATTCCTTGACGACTTTCGACGGCTCCTGAAACAGATCCTCGGCGAAGACTATCTTAAGATCGTCGCCGAACGCGTCGAGCCAAACGCCGATGTAGTCCTGGTAGAATCCGATGGACAGGCCCTGGAGGTGGCTTTCCGGATCAAGGCTTGTCCCATCCCGCCGCCGTTGCTCGCACACGCTGAGATACTCTCCGTAAGACCGTATGTCGGGTATGTTGCCCAGCGTCCGCTGAAACGTGTACGCCGACCACAGACGATCCACCGGATCGCGCAACGTAATGATGATCTTAGGGTGCTTAAGGACTTTTTTTACTCCTTCGACCACCGGCTTCCCTCCATAGGAGTACGACGGTGTCGCCTCCAGCGCGTAACGCTGGCCGATGCAGTGCGCAAAGTGCTTTTTGTAGGAGGCGATCGGAGGCGGCCCGTGGCCGGTGTAGCGCACAGGATTGAAGTGGTTGAAGTAGCCGAGTTCCTTCTTGTCGGCTCCACATATCTCAGGATGCTGGGTCAGGTAGGCGAACAGCGAGCCGGTGCCCGCCTTTGGTACGCCAACGACCAGAAGGTTCGGAAGCCGACCGTTGCTCACAGACATACCTTTCATAAGATCGCGCCGAGATCAGGCGTGTCACTCGCGCAGCCTCAGAGAGCTTGCAGCTTGGAGACACGTACCCATTATACTGTACTCCACCTGGTCGACACCGCATCGAGCAGCAGGCGAGTCCAGCGGAGCGTCTGGACCGAGCCAATGGTCAGGTGTCTCCATACCCGAGCAGCGACCGAGGTTCAGTCCACAGTTCAAGGCTGAGGCGGTGCAGATGGTGATCGAGACGTACAGGCTGATTCCCGAGGTCGCACGCGATCTCGGGATTCGCGATGGCACGTTGGGCAGCTGGGTCAACGCTTGGCGGTGTGCTCATCCGGAGCCGACCAGCCGCTGACCCCGGTATAGCGTGTGCGTGTGAAGCAGCTCGATCGGGGACGAGGGCCGTCGGCTGCGGATGGAGAATGGGTTCCTGAAAGAGCGGCGGCCTTATTCGCGCGAACGCACCCGTAGCTGAGCGCTGCGCGGCGATTGACGCGGAGAAGGCCACCTTAAGCTCGAAATGCCACCCCAGCGTCCGATGTACCGTGCCTACCAGCAGGACCTCGAGAAGATCCGAGCCGCTCCACGGCGGCGCGGTGCAGCGCAGCATCGGCCAGGCCCAGGCCGTCCGTCGGTCGGTCGGGCTGCCGGCTGGTCTTACTTGACCGGCACCATTCGTCAGCGGCTCTCACCCTCTTGGCTGTTGCCGCTGAGACGGCGTCGCAGCGTGCCGAGCAGTTCGGCAGCGGAGGAGTTGGCGAGTCGCCGCTGCGCACGTCGTGCCGCGTCGCTGAGACGAACCGCACGTCGCGTTCGAATCCGGGCCAACGATGCCTCGGCCCGCTGCAGGCGTTTGATCAGCTCGGCCGTGCTGATCTCGGGCCCGACGATGCCCTGCGGTCGCGGCGCGAAGGAGATCCGGTCGCGCTGCTCTCGCTGCCGCTGGGCCAACAACCCACCGGTCAGGAGCGTCCGGTGGCCCGCAGAGTTGACCGGGACGATCTCGGCGGGCTCCCGAGCGTTGGCTGAATCGTAACCGAGGAACCCGGCGAGCCCACTCGTGGCAGCCACCACTACATCGCGTTCCGCTGCCTCGAGTGCCTCGGCCCACCGGTCGGCGCGCTCAGCGCGGATCGGATCTCGCGTGCTCGTGCCACCGTCGACGACTCGCGGAGCTCCCTTTTCCGCCTTGATGTCGTTGTGGCGCAGTAGGTTGTCCGACCACGGCTCGTCGAGCCAGCTCATCAACTCTCGCAGGGTCGTCTCGGAGTGCCGTACGAGGTCCTCGTAGCGCACAAGGGCGAAGCGGTCGTCGCCGAGCTCGGATCCGTGACGCAGGATTTCGACGTTGGCGCTCTCCCAGTAGTTCGCTGCCTCCAGAACGTCGTAATTGAACCGCCGCGTCATGGAATGCACCACCGCACCGGGATGGCGCACGATGGCAACAAAAACGGCGTCGGGGAACACGCGCGCCATTTCCTCGATGTGCCGGAAGTGGAACGGCGTCTTGTCCCCCCATCGCAACTTTCCCTGCGCCGCCGCATACCGCTCGAACATGCCCGAGTAGAACTCGCGCAGCCGGTCGTCGAGTTCCTGCTCGCTCCACCCGAGACGGCCGTACCACTCCCGGCCGTAACGCCACCCGGGTATGGCCTTGTTCGCGGCGAGGGCACCCATGAAGCCGGTCTCCTCGCTGATCGCGATGTTCGGATGGACATTCAG
>JALZDV010000047.1 GCA_030862345.1 Actinomycetota bacterium
GACCGTCCCTCGGCGCGCCTAGCAGGGCCTGTCGTACCCCGCGCTTAGCGTCCCGAGTGTGAGGGCAGGGCACCGGTTCCGGGCGCAGGCATGTTGCGGTCCGGTCGGCTGAGCCAGGTGGCCGGCTTCCCGGCCGGTGTTGCGCTGCGTTCGCCGTACGTGCAGGTCTCCATCGACGAACTCGGCACGCCGTTGCGTGAGGTGACCTTTGTCGTCGTCGACCTGGAGACGACCGGTGGTTCGCCGGAGAGCTGCGCGATCACCGAGATCGGCGCGGTCAAGATCCGCGGCGGCGAGGTACTGGGTGAGTTCCAGACGTTGGTGGATCCCGGGTCGGCGATCCCGCCCTACATCTCGATCCTGACCGGGATCACCGACTCCATGGTGATCGCCGCGCCCCGAGTCGCCGAGGTGCTGCCCGCGTTTCTGGAGTTCGCGCGGGGCTGTGTGCTGGTGGCGCACAACGCACCGTTCGATCTGGGCTTCCTCAAGGCGGCCTGCACCGCCTCGGCGATGCCGTGGCCGGTCTTCGGGTCGGTAGACACCGCCATCCTGGCGCGGCGACTGCTCACCCGCGACGAGGTGCCCAACTGCAGGCTTTCCACCCTGGCTCCGTTCTTCCGGGCCGCCACGGCGCCGTGTCACCGCGCCCTGGCCGATGCCAGAGCCACGGTGGACGTCCTGCACGGGTTGTTCGAGCGGCTCGGTCCGCTGGGAGTGCACTCCCTCGAGGAACTCACGGATCTGACCAGGCAGGTCGACCCGATCCGGCGCCGCAAGCGCTATCTGGCCGCGCACCTGCCGCACGCGCCCGGGGTCTACCTGTTCAAGGATGCCCAGGGCCGGCCGCTCTACATCGGCACCTCGCACGACCTTGCCCGCCGGGTGCGCTCCTATTTCGCAGCCTCCGAGCAGCGCTCCCGGATGACCGAGATGGTCGGTCTGGCCGAGAGCGTGGACTCGATCGTCTGCGCGCACGACCTCGAGGCGCACGTACGGGAACTGCGGCTGATCGCCGAGCACAAGCCGCGCTACAACCGGCGGTCGCGTTTCCCCGAGCGGGTCATCTGGCTCAAGCTGACCGTCGAGGCCTTCCCGCGGCTGTCGATGGTCCGCCGGCATCGGCCGGACGGCGCTTCTTATCTCGGCCCGTTCTCCTCCCGCCGGCTGGCCGATGCGGCCATGACGGCGGTGTACGACGCGCTACCCCTGCGCCGATGCACAGCGCGGCTGGCCCCCGACCGGGTCACGGCCTCCTGCGCGCTGGCTGGCATGGGCAGGTGCGGTGCCCCGTGCGAGGGTTCGCAATCCGTGCAGGAGTACGCCGGAATCGCTGCTGTGCTGCAACGCGCAGCAGATGGTGACCCGGAGGATCTGCTCGCCCCGCTGCTCGCTCGGCTGGCGGTGCTGTCGCACGCCGGACGGTTCGAGGATGCCGCGACCCTGCGCGACCGGATCACCATCCTGTTGCGCGGGTGTCTGCGTTGGCAGCGACTGCGATCTCTGTGGTTGGTCCCCGAACTCGTGGCCGCCCGAGCCGACGGGCATGGCGGATGGTTGCTCGCCGTCGTACGGCAGGGCCGCCTGGTCGCCGCAGGCCGGGCCGGACCGGGTATCGCGGTGCGGCCGTACGTGCAGGACCTGCTCAACTCGGCCGAGACGGTCACTTCTCCACTGGGTTGTGCGGCCGCCAGCCCTGAGGAGACCGAGGTGGTGCTGCGCTGGCTGGACACTCCCGGGACGCGGCTGGTCGATCTGACCGGCGTCCTGGCCTGTCCGGCCCGCGGGGGCGCAGCCGCCGATTGGCTCGCGCGGGTCGACGGTGTCGGCCGGGAAGCTGCGCCCTTCGCCGACCCGCGAGCCCTGCGCACTCGAGCGCAACCGGATCGCATCGGAGTGGCCTGACCCCTAGCTGCTCGAGATGCATGACTGCCCAGGAACGCGGGCACCCATCGGTGGTCGGTGGCCGACGCCGTGCCGGCGACGACTCTCGAAAGGGGCAGCGATGAAGGCTTTGACGTGGCAGGGAACTCGGGACGTGCGAATCGAGGACGTCCCGGACCCCACGATCAAGCAACCCACCGATGCCATCGTCAGGATCACCTCGACCGGTCTGTGCGGCTCCGACCTGCATCTGTACGAGGTGTTGGGCCCGTTCCTCCAACCAGGTGACGTCCTGGGCCATGAGCCGATGGGCATCGTCGAGGACGTCGGCAGCGAGGTCACCCACATCTCGCCTGGCGACCGCGTAGTGGTCCCGTTCAACATCTCGTGTGGGCACTGCTTCATGTGCCGTCAGGGCCTGCACTCCCAGTGCGAGACCACCCAAGTGCGCGAGGAGGGCAGAGGCGCGGCGTTGTTCGGATACACCAGGCTGTACGGCCAGGTCCCCGGTGGCCAAGCCGAGTATCTGCGGGTCCCCCAGGCGCAGTTCGGGCCGATCAAGGTTCCGGAGGGTCCGGTCGATGACCGCTTCCTGTTTCTTTCCGACGTACTGCCGACCGCTTGGCAGGCGGTGGAGTACGCCGGCATTCCCGACGGCGGCACGCTGGTTGTTCTGGGTCTCGGGCCGATCGGTGACATGGCGAGCCGGATGGCGACACTGCGTGGTTCCCGGGTCATCGGCGTCGACGTTGTCCCGGAACGGCTTGAGCGGGCCCGCGCCAACGGCATCGACACCGTCGACGGCCGTGCGGACGGACTGGGCGACCTCATCCGAGACCTGACCGACGGACGCGGTCCGGATGCGGTGATCGACGCGGTGGGCATGGAGGCGCATGGATCGCCGGCGGCGGAGTTTGCTCAGAAGATGACCAAGTTGCTGCCCGACGCCCTCGCCGGAAAACTCATGGAGAATGCTGGGGTTGATCGACTGGCTGCCCTCTACACGGCCATCGACGTCGTGCGCCGCGGGGGCACCATCTCAGTCAGCGGTGTCTATGGCGGCATGACAGATCCGCTTCCGCTGCTGACGATGTTCGACAAGCAGATCCAGTTGCGGATGGGGCAGTGCAATGTCAAACGTTGGGTCGACGACATCATGCCCTTGCTCGCTGGCGAGGGGGATCCGCTCGGGGTGGACAGCTTCGCAACGCACCGGATGCCGCTGATCGAGGCTCCGGCGGCTTACGAGATGTTCCAGAAGAAGCAGGACGGGGCAGTCAAGGTGGTCTTCTCCCCGTGAGCCCGCCGGGCCTGTCCCGGCTGCGGCGCCCACCGCGGCGATAGGGTCGCCGGGTGATCACCGCGATCGTCATGGTCAGTTGCAGCACCGATTCGATCCCCGAGGTCGCCGAGCAGATCGCCGACATCGAGGCGGTCAGCGAGGTCTACTCGGTGGCGGGGCACGTGGACCTGATCGCCATCGTCCGGGTACGTCAGTTCGACGACATCGCGTCGGTGATCGCCGGTCAGGTCAGCAAGGTTGCGGGTGTGATCGACACTGAGACGCACATCGCCTTCCGGGCCTACTCGCGACATGACCTCGACTCGGCGTTCTCGATCGGCTTCGAGTCCGACACCTGATCGGTTACCGGTACGGCTAGGCGGACCTCGCCGCCTGACTCACCTGGATCCACCGATCCAGGGTGACCGCAGCCGAACTGTCCTCGATCGCCTTGTCGGCGCGTTCGATCGCCGCAGCGAAGCGTTCGTTCAGGGATCGACCGGCGGATCCCGTCGTCGGCGTCAAACCACCCTCCGCAACGATCGCAGCAGCCGCATTGAGCACCACCGCGTCACGCACCGGTCCCCGATCCCCGGCCACCAGCCGCCGCACGGCGTCGGCGTTGGTCGCGGCGTCGGCACCGCGCAGGTCCTCAGCGCTGGCGCGCGCAATTCCGAAGGCCCCGGGATCAAGGGTCTCTGCGACAACCGCACCGTCGGCGGCCAGCCACACCGACGACGTCGTCGTCGTGGTCAACTCATCGATGCCGTCGTCGCCTCGAAAGACGATGGCCCGGACATCGCGGCGGGCCAGGACGCCTGCCAGCAGCGGCGCCATCCGGGCGTCAGCGCAGCCGACCGCAGCCGCGACCGGTCGAGCCGGATTCGTCAGCGGTCCGAGGAAGTTGAAGACCGTGGCAACACCCATCTCCCGACGAGCCACCGCCGCATGCCGCATCCCCGGATGGAAGACGGGTGCGAAGAAGAAGCCGATGCCCGCTTCGGCGACGCACCGCTCGACACCCGCGGCGGGCAGGTCGATGGCCACCCCAAGGGCCTCGAGTACGTCGGCCGAGCCGCAGGCCGATGAGGCAGCCCGGTTCCCGTGCTTGCCCACCCGAATTCCACAAGCCGCCACGATCAACGCGGCCATCGTCGAGATGTTCACGGTGTGCGCCCGGTCACCGCCGGTCCCCACCACATCGACCACCGGACCGGGCATCCGCACCGGCGTGGCGTTGGACAACATCACGTCGACGAGCGCATCTATCTCGCCGATCGTCTCGCCCTTGGCGCGCAGGCCCACCGCGAACGCGGCGATCTGCACACCGCTCGCCTCGCCGGCCATGATCTCCCCCATCGCCCATCCGACGGTAGCCCGGGACAGGTCCTGGCCGGTCAGCAGCGCATTGAGCAGCGCTGGCCAAGTGGGGGTAGGCGAAGGCACGGAACGCGGGGATCAGCTGTTGACGACGGGAACGCCGCTGAGGCGATCCCGCAGCAGTCCGGCCACGGTGTCGGCGGCCCGCAGTGGGTCGAGTGGAAAGGAGAGCGTTGCATCAGCCAGCGACCAGTGCGCAAGCCAGCGGTCTGCCTGCCGGGCGATCAGCACGCACACGGGCGGGCAGTTCGGGACCTCGTACTTCAGTTGCCGGGCGATGCCCATGCCACCCGTGGGCTGCGATTCCCCGTCGAGCAGCACCAGGTCCACCGCGCCTGCATCGACATAGCTCAGGACCGATTCGATCGTCTCGCACTCGATCCAGTCGATGCGCCCCAGATCCCGCGCCGGGCGGCGCCCGATTGCAGCGCGGACCGCCTCGCGCACATGTGCCCGCTGTGAGAAGACCAGTACCCGGACCGGAGGCTGGGCGGCCGAGCCGACCGGAGTCTTCGGGGCTGCAGAGGCGGGCACGGACAACATCCTAACGAGAGCGCCCGCCCGGATCCGGCGCCCGCTGAGCAGCTCGACTGGCCTCCTGCTCCTCCAGCCGATCGAGGCGACGGTCCTCGCGTGCGCCCTCCCGGTCCGAGGCTCGCTTCCACTGCAGTACGGCCGCCCCGAGCATGAGGAGGCCGATCAAATCGCCCGAGGCCCACAGCAGACCCCCGCCCAGGCCCTGATCCAGCAACGGGTCGCTCCACGCGAGACCGAGCGAGTTGTAATGGTCGGCCGCGATCACCGACCGCTCAGTCATGATCGTCAGGCCGAGCACCACATGGATCGGAAGTGTGGTCACCAACAACAGGACCCGCATCGGATGCGGTACCCGCCCCGGGACCGGGTCCACGCCGATGAGTGGCCAGAAGAAAAGCGCCCCCACCAGGACGAAGTGGGCGTGCAGCAACGCATGCAACAGGTCGTTGGCCAGGGTCGCGGGATACCAGCCGGTGAAGTACAGCGCGAACGGACTCGCGACGAACAAAAACCAGCCCACAGCTGGGAAGGTCGCGATCTTGGCCGCTCGGCTGTGCAGGACCACCATCAGCGCCGACCGCCCGGCGCGGGGCAGCGCGCGTAGGGCAAGGGTCACCGGGGCACCGA
>JALZDV010000352.1 GCA_030862345.1 Actinomycetota bacterium
GCCAAGAAGGCGGCAGCCAAGAAGGCCCCAGCCAAGAAGGCTCCAGCCACGAAGGCTCCAGCCACGAAGGCTCCAGCCACGAAGGCTCCAGCCACGAAGGCCCCAGCTGCGAACGCCGCACCCACAAAGACCTCAGCCGCGAAGACCTCAGCCGCTAAGGCATCGGCGAAGGAGGCGCCGGCGAAGAAAGCCGCGCCGGCGAGATCGGCAGCTGCCACCAGGTCGACGGCGAAGAAGTCCGCCGCCAAGAAGGCAACTGCCGGGAAGAGTGTGCCCGCGACGACCCGAAACACGGCCAAGAAGGCCGCCGGCATCAAGGCAGCGCCGAAGTCAGCCGCAGATTCCGGCGGGGCGGACACCTCGTCGCCGGTCACGAAGGGGGCGGCCGGCTGGACGGCCAAGGAACTCCGGGCGGTCGGCAATACCCTGGAGGCCGAACTGGCCGAGCTCCGCCGTGAGTACGAGCAGACCATGCTGACGCTCAACGATCTTCAGCAGACGGTGAGCGATGGCTCGGGGGACGATCAGGCCGACGCCGGGAGCAAGACCTTCGAGCGCGAGCACGAGATGTCGCTGGCCAACAACCGGCTGGATCTGATCACTCAGATGGAACACGCCCTGGTTCGGATCGCCGATGGCAGCTACGGACGCTGCGAGAGCTGTGGCGAGACGATTGCCAAGGCGCGGCTGCAGGCATTCCCGGCCGCCACGCTGTGCCTTACCTGCAAACAGCGCGAAGAACGCCGCTGACCGGCTGGGTGATCGCCTGGAGGCGCGCGCAGCCGGAGGGGTACCGAAGTGCATGCGAAGCTGAGGTGTGACCACCGAGCCGGCCGAACCCGACGGGAGGCCAGCACACGAGAAAGACCCGGTGCTCGCCCGGCCCCACCGTCGGCTGGGCCTTCTGCTCCTGGTCGGGATCGTCATCTTCGCCCTCGACCTGGGAAGCAAGGTCATCGCCGTGGCGACATTGTCCGACCGGCCCCCCGTGCGCCTGCTCGGCGGCTTGATCTATCTCACCGAGGCTCGCAACACCGGAGCGGCGTTCGGGCTCGCACAGGGAATGACGGTGGTGTTCACACTGGTCGCCGCCGTGGTGATCGCGGTGATCCTGCGGACCGCCCCGCGGTTGCGCTCCGCCGGCTGGGCGTGGGCGCTGGGCCTGATCGTCGGGGGAGCGCTGGGAAATCTGGTGGACCGGGTCTTCCGCTCGCCGGGAGTCTTCCGAGGCGGGGTCGTGGACTTCATCAGCGTCCTAGACCCAGCAGGGCAGGTGTGGCCGGTCTTCAACGTGGCCGATTCGGCCATCGTCTCCGGCGGTCTCCTGGGGGTCCTGATGGCCTTTCGAGGTAGGGACTTCGACGGAGGCCGAAGCTCCTGATCTTGACCCGGGAGCAAGCAGTTCCCGAGTTCGGCACACTGTGGGGGTGGGTGAGCAGCGGGCCATGTCGATCCCGGAGGGGCTGGCCGGTCTCCGTGTCGATGCGGCCCTGACCCGGTTGTTCGGGCTCACTCGGACCAAGGCCGCTGAGCTGGCTGACGCCGGGGAAGTCAGCCTTGACGGCCGGGTCCGAGGCAAGGGCGACAGAGTCTCAGCTGATGCGTGGCTCGAGGTTCGCCTACCGAGTGCCGATCCTATCCCCTTCCCACAGGAGCCCGTTCCCGGTCTGACCATTCTCTACGTCGACGACGAGATCCTGGTGGTGGACAAGCCGGTCGGCGTCGCGGCGCACCCGAGCCCCGGCTGGACCGGTCCCACGGTGACCGGCGGGGTGGCCGCGATGGGTTACCTGATGGCCAGCAGCGGAGCGCAGGAGCGGCAGGGCGTCGTGCACCGTCTGGATGCCGGAACCACCGGCGTCATGGTCCTGGCCCGGAGCGAAGCCGCCTACACCGCGCTCAAGCGGGCCTTCAGAGAGCGCCGCGTGGACAAGGGCTATCACGCCCTGGTGCAGGGTCACCCCGACCCCAGCACCGGCACCATCGACGCGCCGATCGATCGCAATCCCACCCACGACTGGCGCTTCGCTGTCGTCGCCGGCGGACGGCCATCGGTCACGCACTACACGACGATGGAGGCGTTTCCGGCGGCCAGCCTGCTCGACATCACCTTGGAGACCGGTCGCACACACCAGATCCGGGTACACATGGCAGCACTGCGTCACCCATGCGTCGGCGACACCACCTACGGCGCCGACCCGAAGCTGGCAGCGAGGCTGGGGCTGTCCAGGCAGTGGCTGCACGCCGTACGGCTGGGCTTCGCCCATCCAGCCAGCGGTGCGCCGGTGAGTTTCACCAGCCCCTATCCGGCTGACCTCACGGCCGCCCTGGACAAGCTGGCGGCCGCCCAGTGAACTCCTGGCTGCCGGACTCGCTGGCCGACTTCGCCCCCGCCACGCTGGGTGCCCTGATGGTCGGAGGATACCTCGTGCTGGGCGAGCCGTTCGTCGGCTGGGTTCT
Source organism: Actinomycetota bacterium (assembly GCA_030862345.1). Lineage (GTDB taxonomy): Bacteria > Actinomycetota > Actinomycetes > Mycobacteriales > Geodermatophilaceae > JACCQS01. Next base: position 2,461 of record JALZDV010000352.1, read on the forward strand.
GCACCGCCGCTTCGAGTCGGCGGTGGGGACTGCGCCCGGGGCGCGGCGTTGGCTCTACCGGCGCTTGCTTCTGCTCGAGTGGGGCCTGGTGGTCCTGGTAGTCGGCGTGTCAGTCGTCGCGGTGCGGGTGGGCTGGGCCGAACTGGGCCTGCGCTGGCCGGATCGGGTCGGCGCGGCCACGGTGGTCATCGTGTCGGTTATCCTGCTCGTGGCTGCGGTCTCGGTTCGCGCTCTGCGCGGGGGTGCCCTCCGACAGGTCGGCACGGAGTCGGCGGCGCTGCGCTCGGTGGGAGCACTGCTGCCGCGTACCGATCCCGAACGCCGCCTGTTCGGGGGCGTCGCGTTGACGGCCGGGTTCGCCGAGGAGGTCGTCTACCGTGGCTTCGGGATCGCCCTCCTGACCGCCGCGTGGCCGTCGCTGCCGCGATGGGGGTTGATCGCTGCGGCCGGCGTGGCCTTCGGGGTGGCGCATGCCTACCAGGGATGGGCCGGGACCCTCACCACCGGACTGCTCGGTTCGGTCCTGGCCGGGGTCTACCTCGACACCGGATCGCTGCTGATCCCGGTGGTGCTGCACGCACTGATCGACCTTCGCTTCCTGGCGGTCCCAGCTGACGTACTGCCCAGCGGTGCCATGCGGCGAGAGCCTGCGGCCAGTGCCACCTCCGATTCGCCGGGCCCAGCCCCGGACAGCGGAGAGCCTGGTCCGACCGACACCCAACCGATCGATGTCCGACGCCGGCCATGACCGAGCGGTCGGAGTTGGAGTGGCCCGGGAATCTGCGGGCGGTGACCGATCGCGACGCCGGAGACGTGCGCCAGCTGATCGGGAACTGCTTCGCCGAGTACCCGGGCTGTGTGCTGGACCCCGACGGCGTGGACGCCTGGATGAAGACGCCGGCGAGGTGGTATGCGGACAAGGGCGGCCAATTCTGGGTACTCAGCCGACCGGGGGATGTCGGCCTGGCGGCCTGTGTCGGCTGGGTCCCCGACGGTGCCGACCGGGTCGAGCTGAAGAACCTCTACGTCGGTGCGACTGCCCGCAGGCAAGGACTCGGGCGGCGGCTGGTGGCCCTGGTCGAGGCAGCCGCTCGGGAGCGCGACTGCGCGACGGTGGTTCTGTGGACCGATACCCGCTTCCTCGATGCACACCGCCTGTACGCGGGCCTGGGATATCGGCGGACGGGCGATCAGCGCGCCCTGCACGACCCGTCGCACTCGATCGAGTTCTGCTTCGTCAAGCGCCTCCCGAACGTGCCGCCGGGCGGCGGGAGGGGGCCGATGTAGGCGTCTGCACCAGGCGAACCTGACGCACCGAGTGTCGGTCGCGTGCACTACACAGGCAGAGGGCGACAATCACATTCCCGACCACGTCCCCGAGCACACCCGATGAGCACTATCCCGCCCCGCACCGAGCACCTTCCCCTCTCGGTCCGATCGAGAATGGAGGCACCAGACCGCGATGGGTCACTCGGATCAGTTCGTGCACCTGCATGTGCACACCGAGTACTCCATGCTCGACGGCGCCGCCAAGCTGCCCGAGCTCCTTGCCGAGAACAAGCGCATGGGCATGCCCGCGATCGCCATGACAGATCACGGCAACGTCTTCGGTGCCTATGACTTCCACCGTCGGGCAACCGCGGCAGGGATCAAGCCCATCATCGGCATGGAGGGCTACTACACCCCCGGCAGCCGGTTCGACCGGCAGCCGTTCGACTTCGGCGATGCGATTCTGGAAGAGCCCGGCGATGGGGGCTTCAACCGAGGCAAGTCTGCCTTCAACCACATGACGATGCTGGCGACGAGCACGGTGGGGATGCACAACCTGTTCCGGATCTCCTCGCTGGCCAGCCTGGAAGGGCAGTACCGCAAACCGCGCTTCGACCGGGACCTGCTCGAGCGCTACGGCACGGACCTGATCGCCACCACGGGCTGCCCGTCCGGCGAGGTCAACATGTGGCTGCGGGCGGGAAAGTATGACAAGGCCATCGCCGCGGCGGCGGACTTCCGGGACATCTTCGGCAAGGACAACTTCTACGTCGAACTGATGGAGCACGACCTCGCAATCGAACGAGCCACCCGCAAGGACCTCCTCCGGATCGCCGACGAGTTGGCCCTGCCGCTGCTTGCCACCAACGACCTGCACTACACCCACCGAGGTGACGCACGGTCCCATGATGCCCTGCTGTGCATCCAGACCGGTGCGAAGTTGGCCGAGACCAAGCGGCTCCGATTCCACGGGGACGGCTACTACCTCAAGTCCCCCGCCGAGATGCGGGCATTGTTCGCCGAACACCCGCAGGCCTGCGACAACACCCTGGTCGTGGCCGAGAAGTGCGCTGAGGTGACCTTCGCAGAGGGGGTCGACCTGATGCCGCGCTTCGACGTACCCGAGGGCGAGTCCCAGGAGTCCTGGCTGGTCAAGGAGGTAGAGCGCGGCCTGCACCTGCGCTATCCCGCCGGAGTCAGCGACCAGGCTCGCAAGAGGGCGGAGTACGAACTCGGCGTCATCTGCCAGATGGGCTTTCCGGCGTACTTCCTGGTCGTTGCTGACTTCATCCGCTTCGCCCGAGACGCCGGCATCAGGGTCGGCCCCGGCCGCGGTTCGGCGGCGGGCTCGATCGTGGCGTATGCGCTGCGGATCACCGACCTGTGCCCGCTGGAGCACGGATTGCTCTTCGAGCGCTTCCTGAACCCCGATCGGGTCTCCATGCCCGACATCGACATCGACTTCGACGAGCGCCGCCGTGGCGAGGTCATCCGCTACGTCTCCGACAAGTACGGCGAGGACCGGGTCGCCCAGATCGTCACCTTCGGCACGATCAAGGCAAAGGCCGCGATCAAGGATGCCTGCCGGGTGATGGACAAGCCGTTCACCCTGGGCGAGCAGCTGACGAAACTGATGCCCGCCCCGGTGATGGGCAAGGACATGGCGCTGTCGAGCGTTTTCGACCCGGCCGACGCCCGCTACCGAGAAGCCGCGGACTTTCGCAAGCGATACGAGGAGGATGCCGACGCCAAAGAGGTAGTGGACCAGGCGCGCGGTCTCGAGGGTCTGAAACGGCAATGGGGGGTACACGCCGCGGGAGTGCTGATCGGCAGCCAGCCGCTGATCGATCTCATCCCGATCATGCGACGTGAGGCCGACGGGGCGGTGATCACCCAGTTCGACTATCCGACCTGCGAAACCCTCGGGCTGCTGAAGATGGATTTCCTCGGACTTCGCAACCTGACCATCCTCGAG
>JALZDV010000366.1 GCA_030862345.1 Actinomycetota bacterium
GCCGTACTGCTACCCGCTAGTAGGACGCGCTACGTGGTCACTCGGCCTGTACTACCGATTCACGTAGAGGTCCCAGTCCCACGCGCTTTCCTCACAGATGTACTCCACCCATTCACCGTGAATCAGCCCCAGGTCGCCGCGGTTCAGACACTCCTGTAGCGACCAGTAGTCGTCGTAGAACTCCCAACCGAGGGCTGCCTCAGCGGCGACGGCGCCGGAGGGGGATGCAGAAGCCGGGGCGGCGCTCGCGGGCAGAGCCGTCGAGCCCACTGCGGCCACGGCCAGTCCCATCATCGCGATGATCTTACGGAGGAACATTATCACTTTCTCCTTGTTGCTCATGCCTGTCGATCGTATTCAGTGCGGCAGGCGTTGGTTTGTGTGCGAATTCATGATGGCACCGCAGCGGATTCGGGCGCATCCTGCGTCATGGTTATTTATGAATCAACACCGGGGAGGAGAAGCGGTGGGTGAGTTCGCCTCGCTGGAGGATGTCAGCTACGTCTCGAGGAGGACGTTTGCCTACTGTCCTGGTCGGATGAGGCCGTGTTCGTAGGCCAGGACGACGGCTTGGACGCGGTCGCGCAGTTGGAGTTTCATCAGGATATGCCCGACGTGGGTCTTGACGGTGGTCTCACCGACGACGAGCTGGGCGGCGATCTCGGCGTTGGACAGTCCGCGGGCGAGCAGGGTGAGCACCTCGAGCTCCCGGGCGGTGAGGGTGGCCAACTGGGCCGCGGCCGGGGCGGAGGGGTTGGGGCGGGATGCGAACTCGGTGATCAGCCGCCGGGTCACCGCGGGGGCGAGCAGCGCATCCCCGGCTGCAACGACGTGGATGGCGTGGATGAGCTGGTCTGGAGGGGTGTCCTTGAGCAGGAAGCCGCTGGCCCCGGCCCGCAGCGCGCCGTAGACGTACTCGTCGAGATCGAAGGTGGTCAACACCAGCACCCGCAGCGGGTCGGACAAGTCCGAGCCGGCCAGCCGGCGAGTGGCCTCCACACCGTCCATGCGCGGCATGCGGATGTCCATCAACACCACGTCGGGACGCAGCCGGTTGGCCAACTCGACCGCCTGCAGTCCGTCGGCGGCCTCACCGACCACCTCCAGGTCGGGTTCGGCCTCCATAATCATCCGGAACCCGGTACGCATCAGCGCCTGGTCGTCGACCATCAGGATCTTCAGCATTCCGGCTCCCGCTCAGGTCTCCAGTGGCAGGGTAGCGGCGATGCCGAACCCACCGCCGGGTCGGGGACCGGCCTGCAGTTGCCCGCCGACCAGCCCGGCGCGTTCGCGCATGCCGACCAGCCCATGGCCTCCACCATTGCTGCCAGCCCCCTCCTCGGCCGCGGCAGTGCGGCCGTCATCAAGGACCTCGACCTGCAGATCGCGGGGGGTGTAGCGCAGAGTGAGCGTGACCGCGGCGGGATGGGCATGTTTCAACGCGTTGGTCAACGCCTCTTGGATGATCCGGTAGGCGGACAGGTCGACACCGGGTGCCAGCGGCTGGGCCTCGCCGGTGATCTCGACCTGGACGGGGAGGCCGGCGGCGCGGAACTGGTCGATGAGGTCATCGAGGTAGGCCAGCTGCGGGGCCGGGCTCAGTTCGGTGTGCTGCCCGTCGCGGAGCACGCCCAGGAGCCGCCGAAGCTCGGTCAGGCTTTGCCGGCCGGTCGCCTCGACCTGCGCCATCGCCTCCTCCGCACGGGCAGGATCCTTGCTCAGGGTGCGGCGCGCGGCGGCGGCGTGCAGCACCATCACGCTGACGCTGTGAGCCACCACGTCGTGCAGATCGCGGGCGATCCGGGCGCGTTCGTCGGCGGCCGCCAGCCGGGCTTTGTCCTCCCGCTCCCGCTCCAACTGCTCGGTTCGGCACTGCAGCTCACCGAGCAGGGCGCGATAGGCCTGTTGGCGATCACCCAATACCCAGGACACCAGGAAAGAGAGTACGTCGAGCAGCAGGAACGCGGAGTTGACCTCGAGCGCGACGACGCCTCGCACCACGACCAGCAGCCCCAGCGCGGCCAGCGCCTGGCGCCGGGTGCAGCCGATGGCCACTGTGAACAGCGCGACATACGTGGCCAAGTCGCTGGTGGGCAGCTCCATCAGCCGCTCCAACACGATCAGGGTGGTCACCACGGCCAACACCACTCGCGGGTAGCGGCGGCGCAGCAAGAGGGGCAACCTGGTGGCGAGCACAACGGGCACCGCCGCCGCACTCGATCCGCGAAACCCCCAGCCTGGAATCTGCGACACCACTGGTACCAGGTATGCCAGCAACGTCAGGTCGACGGCGATCACCAGCGCCACGATGCCGCCGTCGACCAACCAGGTCGGCAGCCTCTTCCATCGCGCGCGGGCACGCCGCATCCAGCGCATCGCCCCACGCTAGCGAGGAGGTGCAGTGCCGTCGTCGTCCTCGATGAGGATTTCGGATCACCCAGCAGGACTGAGCGGGTTGCCTGGCCTCCGCTCCACGCCGCCAGCCGATACGCTGGTATCCGCCCGCCGAGGCCTCGGCCCAGCGGTACACGCCTCACCCAGCCGGGACACAGGCAGTGGCAGAACTGCTGCTCACGTCATGCCGACGCTCCATCGTGCTGCCGAGCGGAGGCGACCGTCGGACTGCGGGCTCGAAGGAAGCAGGGTCGGTGCCGGCAGCGGAGTTCGAACTACCTCGGGGCATCCTATCGAGACTTGTGATCGAACATATGTTCGAGTAGAGTTCGAACGTGCCGCGGGCGAGAAGCTGGACCGACGA
>JALZDV010000382.1 GCA_030862345.1 Actinomycetota bacterium
GTGCGGGGTGCCCCGGTGTTGGGCACCATCGGTGCGGTGCTGGCCGTTGCCGGGTACAGCTCGTTGTTCTTTGGGGTAATGCCGACGGATGCAGCGGCGCTAGCCGCCGCGCAGGCCGGCGTGGACAACGCCACGACCGCGCAGATCCTTGACCGGATAGCTGCGCATCCCTCCAATGCCATCGCCCTGATGCTCTTCGTCATCGGGCACATCCTGGGGACGGTGCTGCTCGGCATCGCCCTCTGGAAGAGCCGGATGGTGCCGGCGTGGGCGGCGTTGGCGCTGATTGTGTCGCAGCCTTTGCACCTGGTCTTCGCCGTTGTCGTGTCGAACGGGCTGCTCGACGCCGCCGCCTGGTCGCTCACCGCAATCGGCTTCGCCGCCGCTGGGCTGGCGCTCCTGCGTTCGCCATCCTCACCGCGCCGGGCCGGCTGAGGAACACACATGACCGGTTACCCACGCACCACAGGGGAGGAGCCGATAGCTGGGTGCCTCGGGATGATCGGGCGGGTGCCGAGCAGCGGAGTGACCGTATGGGTGACCGGCCGGTCGTAATCGGCGCAGGGAAGGGTATCCACGAGTTCGTCGTCGTACACGAGCGCCAGGACCGGCCGCTCGAGCGGCACGTGCTGCAGAGCCCGGTCGTAGTAGCCCCGTCCGTACCCGAGCCGGATCCCATTGCGGTCCACAGCCAGCGCCGGAGCGAGCACCGCGTCCACCTCCGACAGGGCGGCGGGACCGAGATCCTCGCCGGTCGGTTCCATGATCCCGAGTCGCCCGGGCCGAAACGTGCCGTCGTACTCGGCCCAAGTGAGGTCGTGCGGGCCGGTGCGGGGTAGCAGGATCCGTACGCCTGCGGCCTGCAAGAGCGCCAGCGTCTCGGGGGAGCCCGGCTCGTCGCCGAAGGGCACATAGGCCGAGATCGTCGCCCACCCGCCGGCGGCGACGCTGGCAAGCAGATGCGCCTGCAAGGCCCTGGTCGCCACGACGCGATCCGGCTCGGATCGCTCGGCGCGGGCGGCGATCAACTGGGTTCGCCACTGTTCCTTCTCCACGGTCACCGGCGAGACCGCCGCGACCTGTGCCGGGAAATCGTCAGGCGTAGGGGAGTCGGCTGCCGGAGGCATGCCAACACCATAGATAGGCTGGACCCGATGACCGAGGCCTCCCGACCACCTCCCCTTGCGCGCAAGGTGGTGATTCCGGTCGCGGGCCTGGGCACCCGCTTCCTGCCGGCCACCAAGGCCGTGCCGAAGGAGCTTCTGCCGGTCGTGGACATCCCGGCGCTGCAGTACATCGTGGAGGAGGCGGTGCGCGCGGGGCTGTCCGAGGTCCTGATGGTGACCGGCCGCAACAAGAACTCCATCGAGGACCACTTCGACCGGATGCCCGAACTCGAGGCGGCGGTTGAGAAGAAGGGCGACACCGCGCGACTTGCCGCCCTGCGCCGCCCCACCGAGATGGCCAACGTGCACTTCATCCGCCAGGGCCAGGCTCTGGGCCTCGGACATGCGGTGCTCTGCGCATCGTCCTATGTCGGCGATGAGGTCTTCGCCGTCATGCTGGGTGATGACCTGATCGACGCCCGTGACCTGTTGCTCGAACGGATGCTCGCCGTGCAGGCCGAACACGGCGGATCGGTAGTTGCCCTCCTCGAAGTGGGCATGGAGAACATCGATAAGTACGGCGCGGTCGCAATGCAGCCCACCCAGTCCGCGGATGTCGTACGGATCACCGACATGGTCGAGAAGCCTCCGGCTGAGCGAGCCCCGAGCTCATTGGCGATCATCGGGCGGTACGTGCTGGCGCCGGAGATCTTCGCCGCGCTGCGGGAGACCACCCCCGGCGCGGGTGGGGAGATCCAGCTCACCGACGCGATCAGGGCCTTGGCAACGGCGGGCCAGCCGGTGCACGGCGTGGTGTTCTCCGGACGGCGGTACGACACCGGAGATCGGCTGGACTACCTCAAGGCCGTCGTCCGGCTCGCCGTCGAGCGGGACGATCTGGGTCCGGCCTTCCGAGATTTCCTGATCGCGTTCACCGCCGACCTGAAGCCCGGCCTGGGCAGCGACCTGGCCTCCGGAGCGCAGACAGATGACTGAGCCGAGCACGCGCTCGGCTCAAAGCGTCGAGGACTACCTGGACGCGATCCTGGCGCTGATGCCGCATCCGGACCCGATCGAGGTCGCCCTTCTCGACGCCCAGGGACTGCTCTGCGCGGAGGAGGTGATCAGCGACATCTGCCTGCCTCCGCATGACCATGCGGCCGCGGACGGTTACGCGGTTCGTGGATCGGACATCCGGGGAGCCGCCGAAGAGAAGCCAGCCGTACTGCCGGTCGTGGGGGAAGCCAGTATCGGTGACCGCGAATCCGGCTCGATCGGTCCCGGGATGGCGCTGAAGGTCACCGCCGGGACCCTGATGCCGGTCGGCGCCGACCTGGTCGTGCCGTTGTCGTGGACCGATCGTGGCGTGGCGCGGGTGTCCGTACGCCGGGAGTTGCCACCCGGTACCTACGTCCGCAATCAGGGCGAGGACGTCGAGCCCGGGGACGTCGCGGTCACCGTCGGGACTCCGATCGGACCGGCCCAGGTCGGCCTGCTCGCCGCCGTCGGCCGGGAACGGGTCCTGGTCCGCCCTCGCCCACGGCTGGTCATCATTTCCGCAGGCAGCGACCTGGTGGATGTGGGCACCAAACCTGGCCTCGGTCAGACCGTGGACGTCAACAGCTACGCGCTGGCCGCCGCTGCTCGGGATGCCGGCGCGGAGGTCTACCGCGCCGGGATCGGTCGGGACAACAAGCGGCGGCTGGTCGAACTGCTCGAGAGCCAGGTGATCCGTAGCGATCTGATCGTCATCTCGGGACGGTTCTCCAGCGACTCCTTCGACGTTATGCAGGAGGCGCTCTCCGAGGTCGGGAACGTCACCTTCTCCGCGGTGGCCATCCATCCCGGAGCATTGCAGGGCTCGGGACAGCTGGGCGCGGCCGAGACTCCGGTGCTCTGCATTCCTGGTGACCCAGTCAGTGCGCTGGTCAGTTTCGAGGTCTTCATCCGCCCGGCTATCCGGCTGATGGCCGGCAAGCGGCAGCTTTTCCGCCGTACCGTGCAAGCGGTCTGCCAGGTCGAGCTGGACTCCCCGGCCGGACGTCGGCAGTACCGCCGTGGTCAGGTGATGCGCCACCCGGACGGTGGGTACGTGGTGACTACGGTCGGCGGGCCCGGCGCGCATCTGCTGGCCAACATGGCTCAGTCCAACAGCCTTATCGTGGTTGATCAGGATGTGACCAGGGTGCCGGTCGGGGGCACGGTCACCGTCATCCCGATGCTGCTCGGGACATGAACAATTGGGCGGTGTCCGCCCATCCAGGCTGGCCCGTCACCTTGCATGCCGGGCGAGTGACCCTACGACCATTGCGCCGGCGCGACGCGGCCGATTGGGAACGACTGCAACTTGCGAACGAGCAGTGGCTTTCGCCCTGGGAGCCGAGCGCACCCTCGTCCTGGGCCGCCCGACACAGCAGAGGGAACTTCCGGCGGATGGTCCGCGCGCTGCGGCGGCGGGCCAACCTCGGGATGTGCCTGCCCTTCGCCGTCCTGGTCGACGGGAACTTCGCCGGGCAGTTGACCGTGGACAACGTCGTACGCGGAGTCATGCGCAGCGCTCATCTCGGTTACTGGATCGATCAGTCGATGGCCGGCCAGGGACACATGTCGACGGCCGTGGCGGTCGTCGTGGATCACTGCTTCGGGCCGGTCGGTCTGCACCGGCTGCAGGCCGACGTCCGACCGGAGAATGCGCCCAGCCGGGCTCTGGTGACCCGGTTGGGGTTCCGCGAGGAGGCCTTCTTCGCCCGCTACCTCGACATCGATGGCCAGTGGCGGGATCACATCGGCTACGCGCTCACCGCCGAGGACGCCCGAGACGGGATCCTGGCCGCACTGCACGCCTCCCGCCCGCCGGACCCCACCGGCTGGGCGGGATAAGCCTCAACCAGAGATTCAGCCTGACGACACACCGCTGGGAATGCCCGAGGGCACGGCTCTGACTGCCTACCGTGAGCACCGAACGCGTAACTGGTGTGACTGGAGGTGCTCATGGGTTCTGGTGTCCTGCTCGCGATCCTGGTGGCCCTTTGGTTCGTCGTCCTCGTACCCATGGTCGTCACCCGAGGCGACCTGGCTGCCACCCCCACCGAACCCATGCGAGTGCTGCGCCGGCGCAGTGATCGGAGTGCCATGTCGAGTAGTGCGGTGTCGAGTAGTGCGGTGTCGAGTAGTGCGATCTCGAGTAGTGGGGTGCCCAGCGGTGCGCCAGCTTCGAGCAGTCGAGCCACCCGTCGTGCCGATGCCCGTCGTGCCGATGCCGAGAACATGCACACCGAGCCGATCCCGGCGCTGCCACGCAGAGTGCCCGGTGCCACCCTCGCGGCGGATCCGCCGCCCGTTGAGCGGCGCTCGAACAAGGCGAGCAAGCCGGCCAAGCCGGTCCCGACGGCGGCCGAGCCGCCGGTCTCCGCTTCCGCGGTGCGTGACCTGATCAACCGCCGCGAGCTGGACATCCGCGCCCGGCGCCGTCGGATGCTCGTTGGACTGATCGCGCTGGCCATCCTCTGGGCAGGGTTCGCGGCGTTCTGGCAGCCGGTGCTCTGGTGGCCACAGATCCTGCTCGACTTGATCGTATTCAGCTATCTGGTCTTTCTCCGGCTCGAGGCCCAGCGCGAGCAAGATCGACAGGACCGCCGCCGGGCCCGTGCCGCCGCTCGGGTGATCCTGCCCGAGGACCGTACGGAGCGTGCGGTGCGCAGACACGTGCAGTACCAGCAGCAGGTCACCGCTGCGACCGGACACCTGGCGATCGGTCTGGACGACGATGACCCTGGCTTCGCCGAGATGCCCACCTACGTTCCAACACCGCCCACCACCCGAGTTGTCACCGAATCCCCGGTCTGGCACGAGCGCAAAGCCGTCTGACCGGTTGCGTTACCCTCGGGTCCGCTCTCTTGGGGGCTGTGGCGCAGTCTGGTAGCGCACCTCGTTCGCATCGAGGGGGTCAGGGGTTCGAATCCCCTCAGCTCCACCACAATCTGGCGTATAGGTCAGGCCGTCGGCATCGTCATCCGTCGGGCTAGCCGGCGGGCTTGGTTCGCGACGGCTCGTTGACGGGCAATGCTCAGCCCGGCAAGTTGTGGTCGGAGCCACGCCTCTTCGGACAGCTGACGGGCGGCGACGAGCAAGGCCGACTCTGGTTGCGGATCCTCGACGATGTCGTCACCTGGATCCCGTCCTGCACTCATCCCTGCTCCCTTCATGCTGTGGCCATCGGGGCATTTCGCCTGCGGCTCCTGCCCGTAAAGACGCTGGGGAGTGCTGCAATGTTGCAATGGACATGCAGTTAGCGGCGAGTTACGACAACGTCGTCCACCTAGCGGGGGATCTCCAGCGCTGGCCATGCACGCCCACGGGTGTTTCAGAACCACGACCGGAACATCATCCGTGCGCGCCACTCGACTTCCGGAAGCGGTGAGCCGACCAGAATCGGGTGCAGCCAGATGAAGTTCAGGATCACGAGCGCGACGTAGATGCTGACCGCGATCAGCCCGAGCCGTCGTCGAAGGGGCGAATCCTCATGCCGGCCAAGGACCGAGCCCAGCGTGAGGACGACGGCGAGGATGAAGAACGGCACGGCGGGGGCCATGTAGAACAGGAACATGGTCCGTTCCAGATTGATGAACCAAGAGAGCCAGCCGGCGGCGATGGCGGCAAGGACCGTCCCGGCCCGCCAGTCCAACCTGGACACCAGCAGCCACAGCATCCACAACACCGCGGGTGCGAAGGCGAACCACAGCACAGGCGTACCGACCAGCAGGACATAACGCACGATCTGTCCGCCGGCTTCGTCGGTGATCCCCTGCGGATTCCAGAACAGGATCGGCCGCCCGGTGACCAGCCAACTCCACGGGTTGGATTCCCACGGGTGATCGGTACTAAGTCCACTGTGGAAGTTCAGCCACTGGCCGTGCTGGTGCCACAAGGAACGCAGGGAATCCGGGACGAACCCGAACGCGGTGTCGGGGTTCTGCTGGGCCCAGTGTCGACCCTGTGCGGTCTCGGTGGCGAACCAGCCGGCGAATGAGGCAACGTAGGTGACGACCGGCAGGACGGCCAGAGCTCCGAGCGCACCGGGGAGCACTCGACGTACGGCAACTCGGTTCGGACGACGTGCCCCGGCGGCCCGTAACGCCGCGCGGTCCCACAGCACCGACAGGATTGCGAACGCCGCCAGGAACCAGATCCCGCTCCACTTCACAGCACACGCGGCACCAAGCAGCATCCCCGCGATCATCCGCCAGCTGCGCAATCCCAACCGGGGGAATGCCGGCAGTGGACCATCCTCGAGCATGGTGGCCAGTCGGGTTCGGACCTGATCTCGGTCGATCAGCAGGGCGGCGAGCCCGGCCAGCACGAACATGGGCAGGAAGATGTCGAGCAACCCGGTCCGCCCCAGGACGAAGGAGAACGCGTCGGCGGCCAGCAGCAACGCGGCGATCCCACCGAGGTAGGTAGACCCGCTCATCCGGCGAGCGATCCAGAACAGCAGCAGCACACAGATCGTGCCGGCGATGGCCGAGGGCACCCGCCACCCGGGGGGGGTGTTACCGAAGACGATCTCGCCGAGACCGATCAGCCATTTACCCAATGGGGGATGGACGATGTAGTCGTAGCCGCGGTTGTACTCCGAGCCCAGTTCCAGCATGTCATCGGCATGGACGGGGTAGTAGGCCTCGTCGAAGATCAGATCCGGTGGATAGGACAGTCGCCACAGTCGCGTCCACAACCCAATCCCACCGAGTATTGCGGCCACGATCAGGGCCCGGCGACGGTCGGTGGGCAACACCGGAAGCAGTCGCTGCGCTAGCCCGGTTCGAGCCGAGGACGTGGCTGCTCCGGGCCAGGTCGTGGGTTCGATCGGGGTCGCCGAACTATCTGTCCCGACACCGTTGCGCGCTCGGGACGTACGGGGCCGCCGGTCCGGAGAGGAGTCCGGCTCACGCCCCGGAGCCAGCACCGCCATGGCTGCGATCGTAGGCTGGCAGCGTGCCCAGAGCCGACGACCTATCGGACGGTGCGGGCGCGGAGCGGCCCAAGAGGAAGCAACCCCGGGCGGAACAGCCCCAGGCGGGGCGACCGGGGGTCGGTCGGCTGATCGTGGCCGGTGCACCGCTGGGCCACGCCGGCGACGTCAGCCCGCGCCTGCGTGCAGCCCTCGGCACGGCGGGCGTGATCGCGGCCGAGGACACCCGGAAGCTGCGTCGGCTGGCTGCTGACCTGAGCGTTGCTGTGTCCGGACGGATCGTCTCGTGCTACGAGGCGGTCGAGGGGGCTCGGGTCCCGGGATTGCTGGCTGCGCTGTCTGGCGGTTGCGACGTCCTGCTCATCAGCGACGGCGGGATGCCGACCGTCTCCGATCCCGGCTACCGGTTGGTGAGCGCAGCGGTCGAGGCCGGGTACGTCGTGACCAGCCTGCCCGGCCCTTCCGCGGTGACTACGGCACTCGCAGTCAGCGGCCTGCCGTCCGACCGCTTCTGCTTCGAGGGGTTCCTGCCGCGTACGGCGCACGCCCGTACCCAGCGCCTGATCGAACTCCGGGAGGAACCGCGGACGATGGTCTTCTTCGAGGCGCCGCACCGGATCACGGTGACCCTGGAGGCGATGAGCGCCGAACTCGGTCCCCAGCGCCGCGCTGTCGCCTGCCGGGAGCTGACCAAGACCTACGAGGAGATCGTCCGCGGGACCCTGGTAGACCTACATGCCTGGGCCGCTCACGGCGTTCGCGGCGAACTCACCCTCGTGATCGCCGGCTGGGAACCCCAACGACCTGGCGGCGCAAGCGACTACGTCGCCGAGGTAGCGGCCCGGGAGGCCGCCGGAACGCTGCGCAAGGAAGCGATCGCGGAGTCGGCCAAGCACTTCGGCGTACCCAAACGGGAGGTGTACGACGCCGTCGTCGCCGCACGCCCGCTCCAACCCCGTTGATCATCGGAACTGCCTGGGGTTATTGGCAGTGTGCAGGCCACGACCATGATCGCCAACGCCGGCGGATATCCGAACGTCCAACCCGGCTCAGGCGTGAACTCGAGATTCATCCCGTATCCCGGCGACCATAGTCGGCACACCGCGAGGATGGCCGGCCACGCGAGAGATCCGCCGCATGTCCTCGTTGTGGGCTACCGACACCTTCGCCAGCTGCTCCGACAAAATCGAGGTGACCAGCTCATCATTGGCAAGCACCTGCTCACCGGCCCGGGATACGTGGCCAGGACATGCAGGCCGTACTTCTTCGCGATGTCTGCGAAGGCGTCCGTACTGGGCGCGTGCAAACCCAGCCAGACGAAGCCATCGACGTCGGCCGCCAATTCACTTGCGGTGCCGGCATCGACGTTTCGCTGCCCCGGGCGCCGTCAACGTAGACCGCGAAGTCTACGACCGAGGCGTGCCGCGAAGTCTCGGAAAGCTCATCGTTCCCGCACCATCCTGTGGCTGTGCAGCCGTCTTTTGCCCGCGTCAGTAGCCTCAGCAAAGTGAGTTCTCGCCACATCCTGACCGCGGTCGCCTGGCCGTACGCCAACGGTCCCCGGCACATCGGGCACGTGTCCGGCTTCGGTGTGCCCTCGGACGTCTTCAGCCGTTATCACCGGATGGCCGGCCATCAGGTCTTGATGGTCAGCGGCACCGATGAACACGGCACCCCGATCACGGTGGCTGCCGACGCCGAAGGGCTGAGCCCGCGCGAGGTCGCCGACCGCAACAACCGGATCATCGTCGAGGACCTGGTAGCTCTGGGGCTGTCCTATGACCTGTTCACCCGGACCAGCACCGTCAACCACCACGAGGTAACCCAGGAGATCTTTCTCGGGCTGCTCAAGAACGGGTACGTCTTTGCCAAGACAACGCTTGGCGCGATCAGCCCGTCGACCGGACGTACGCTGCCCGACCGCTACATCGAGGGCACCTGTCCGATCTGCGATTACCCGCATGCCCGCGGCGACCAGTGCGACAACTGCGGGAATCAACTCGACCCGACCGACCTGATCAACCCACGTAGCAAGATCAATGGTGAGACACCGTCCTTTGTGGAGAGTGAGCACTACTTCCTGGACCTGCCGGCCTTCGCCGAGGCGCTGGCCGCCTGGCTGGAAACCCGGAAATCTTGGCGCCCCAACGTCCTCAAGTTCGCCGGCAACCTGTTGGACGATCTGAAGCCGCGTGGCTACACCCGCGACATCGACTGGGGCGTGCGGGTGCCGCTCGCTGGGTGGCGGGACCGCGATGACAAGCGCATATACGTGTGGTTCGACGCCGTCGTGGGCTATCTGTCCGCCTCCATCGAGTGGGCCAGACGGCGCGGTGAGCCGGAGGCCTGGCGCGAGTTCTGGCAGGGCCGGGACACCGATGCCTACTACTTCATGGGCAAGGACAACATCGTCTTCCACGCCCAGATCTGGCCGGCCCAGCTGCTCGGCTACAACGGCCAGGGGAACAGGGGCGGCACTCCCGGTCGCTACGGCGCGCTGAATCTGCCGACCGAGGTCGTGGCAAGTGAGTTCCTGACGCAGGAGGGCAAGAAGTTTTCCTCGTCCCGGTCGGTCGTCATCTACGTGCGGGACTTCCTCGCCCGGTACGACCCGGATGCCCTGCGGTACTTCATCGCGGTCGCCGGACCGGAGACCCAGGACACCGACTTCACCTGGGCGGAGTTCCGCAGGCGCAACAACGACGAACTCGTCGCCGGCTGGGGGAACCTCGTGAACCGGTCCATTTCGTTGGCCGCCAAGAACTTCGGAGCCGTCCCGAACGCGGGAGAGCTGACTGCTGCCGACCGCGGCCTGTTGGAGTCGACGTCCGGCGCCTTCGTCCGGATCGGGGACCTGCTCGTGCGTTCGCGGCAGAAGGCGGCCGCCACCGAGACGATGCGGGTCGTCGCCGAGGCGAACAAGTACCTCTCCGACGAGGCCCCGTGGAAGCTGCGGGAGACCGCCCCGGATCGGATGGCCACCGTGCTGCACGTGGCCCTGCAGGCCGTTGACGACTGCAAGGCACTGCTGACGCCCTTCCTGCCGCACTCCGCGCAGACCGTGCATGCACTCCTCGGCAGGCCGGGAACCTGGTCGGCCGCACCCACAATCGAGGAGGTCAAGGACCTGGACGATGATTCGCCATACCCGATCATCACCGGCAACTACACCGAACAGCTGGCCACCTGGCGATCGGTGCCGCTGGAGGCCGGTACGCCGTTGGTCGCCCCGACGCCGGTGTTCAAGAAACTCGACGAGAGCATCGTGGACGAGGAACTGGCCCGGTTGGAGAAAGTGACTCCGCCCGATGAGTCGGAGTAGGTCAGCTCGGGCTAACAAAAGAGGCGACCGCCCCCCCACTCCTGAACCGTTGCCGGCGACGGCGGTGGACAGCCACTGCCATCTGGACATCATTGCCGACTCGCTTGTGGCGAACGGCTATTCGGATATCGATGTCGATGCTGAGTTGGCCTCCGCAGCTGCCGTCGGGATCAGCCGCGTCGTCCAGGTGGGAGTGGACGTCGCCTCATCACAGTGGTCGGCCGATCTCGCCCAGCGACACCCCGGCGTACTGGCGATGGTCGCCGTTCACCCGAACGAGGCCGGTGCCGGGGCGGCCAGCGACGAGGCCCTGGCCGAGATCGACCGGCTGGCCGCCGAGCCTCGGGTACGTGGAATCGGCGAGACCGGGTTGG
>JALZDV010000420.1 GCA_030862345.1 Actinomycetota bacterium
TCCTCCGATGAGGAAATCCCCAGCTTTTCGAACCGGCCCCCGATCGTGCCGGGGGTCTCGTCCGCGGCGAGGATGCCGCGGCCCTCGGAGAGCATCCGGATGGCGATGTCGTGCAGCTCACTCATGGTCCCCGAGGCTAGCATCCTCGCCCGCCGCGGTCCCCTCCCCACCGGGTGTTGGCACCTGGGGGGAGCTCCGTCCCCTATCCCGCCACCACGGTCACGTCCCGGACGCTCATCTTCCGCCAGATCCCGTCGTCGAAGCGCACCGGGAAGGTTCCGTCGGAGTACTGCGGCTCGTAGGGCTGCACCACCCCGCCAAGGGGACGCCCATCGCGCTGGAGGCTCACCCGGGTCCCGATGTCGAGCAACGGCCGCCCGGTCCGGCTCGCCACCGGTTCACTGCCATGGCGCGGTGCCCGGCCGGGGGGCACAGGATCATCAGACTCGCCTTGATCACGTCGACAGGAACCGGGAACCTCGCGCCTCGATTGACTTGTCATCGCACTCTCCTCATTCAAGGCTGGGCATCGCTGCCGTTGCACCCGAATGTGATCGCGAGTACGGGGGACGTCGGCACCATCAACACAGGACGTGACAGGACGTCTTAACCGGGCTAAAACGTCCCCTAACAGCCACACGTCCCCGGAGGTCCCCATAAGCAGCAATGAGCGGCTCCGCGGCGCCATCGCCTCGGCCAGGCTTCGACCGGCCGAGCTCGCCGAAGCCGTAGGTGTGGACGCCAAGACTGTCGAGCGATGGATCACCAAGGGCCGCCTGCCGCACCGTACGCATCGGATGGCCGCCGCTCGACGACTGGATGTCGACGAGGAGTATCTGTGGCCGGAGGTCCTGACAGCTCCGTCCACGCAGTCGGCTAGCGTCGCCGAGCTGCTGGAGCTGCACCCGTCCCGGTCTGCGGTGCCGCACGACCTGTGGCGCCAGCTCATCGCCAGCACGCGTGAGGCGATGGACGTCCTTGTCTACGCCGGCACGTTCCTCTTCGAGCAGCATGACCTCGTCTCCACCATCCGGGACAAGGCCGGGGACGGCGTGCGGGTGCGCATCTTGCTCGGCGATGAGACCGCGCCAGCCGTGCGGTTGCGCGCCGAGGAGGAGGGCACGGTAGGCGGACTGGAAGGGCGCGTCCAGCTCTACCGCCGGTATCTGCGCGACGTGCTCGGCACGCCTGGCGTCGAACTGCGCAGCCACGGAACCACGCTCTACAACTCGATCTACCACTTCGACGAGGATCTGTTGGTCAACGGTCACGCGTTCGGCGCGCCAGCCGCGCAGTCGCCGGTCCTGCATCTGCGTCGCGTCCCCGGCGGGCGCATGTGGGACCACTACATGCGGTCCTTCGAGGAGGTGTGGAGAATTGCCGACCCGTGAGCTGACGCGCTCGAGTGCGAGGGCGCATCCTGCTTACATGGGCCGAGTCGATTACTACAACGACCCCGATGCACCGGCCGCCAACAGCCTGGTGCCCTCGGTGACCGCAGCCGTCCGGGACGAGCACGGGAGGCTGCTGCTCATCCACAAGATTGACAACGACTTCTGGGCGCTGCCCGGCGGGGCGATGGATCTCGGCGAGTCCGTCGCCGACGCCGCGGTGCGTGAGGTCGCCGAGGAGACTGGTGTGAAGGTACAGATCACCGGACTCGTCGGGCTCTACACCGACCCCGGATATGTCATGGCGTATGACGACGGCGAGGTGCGCCAGGAGTTCTCCATCTGCTTCCATGCCCGCGCCCTCGGCGGCAGGCCCCGCCAGGACAACACCGAGACCAAAGCCGCCCAGTGGGTCGAGCCCAGCGACCTCGACGGCCTGGCCATCCACCCCTCGATGCGGCGCCGGATCACCGACGCACTCGCCGACCGCCCCGAGCCGTACATCGGGTAGCCGCCCGCAGGCGGTCCTCTGTGCGGGCAATGGCTGCCTCGATCAGCGGGCGAGCCCGGCTCATCGCTCGGCCCACGATCGAGTCGGGCTGGTAGCGGCGCAGAATCTCGGCGAGCCGGTTCGGGTAGTCGACGGCCTCACCGCGCGGTCCAGTGGTCATGTCCGCCATCCACAGTGCATCGGCCACCGCGCTCTTCTCCCGCGGCCATGCGGCCAGCTCGTCGGCGAGGCACCGCTCCTCGGCCTCGAACATCGCCGCCGAGTGGTGCGCGATCAGGGCGCATAACCGGGCCGGGTATCCCTCGCCAGCCAAGAATCGGGCACCGTCGAGTGGGTGGAAGCCGGTGACGACCAGCTCCGGCGCGTACCCGAGGTCATGCCAGTGAGCGGCTACCAAGAGCAACTCCTGGTCATCCGTCACGACTGCGGATGCGAGCCGGTCCGCCCTCGCTGCGACACCCCGCGTGTGCCGCCATCGGTCGCCGAGCTGCGCTAGCAGCTTCTCGGCCAGTGCCGCGGCACCAGATCGAGTCGGGATGGCCGGCACAGCCTCAGCCTACGAGCCGATACGCGCCAAGACTTCATTCGGTCCGCAGCTCGGGCGCGACGTCGACGGCGCGTTGACCGCTCCCAGTATCGACGGAACGGGCTGCCACTCGTCGATCAGCACCGGCTCGGCACGGTCGCGCAGTGCGGCGTCCGGGTCCGCCTCGACGACAGCCGCCTCCCGTGGTGGTCGAGACGGATCACGCTGCGGGCGTGCCGCGCCGTCGTCGTCGTCTTGCCGCTGGCTCGCGGCCCGACCAGCAGCAGGGCGGAAACTCCGCGAGCAGGTCAGCGATCAGCTCGTCGGCGAGCCGGGGAACATAGTGACCGCACGCCGCGTCAGTGGACCCAGTGTTCCTGATCTAGCAGACAACAGGATCCCGTTTTCGCAGGCACTTCGCTCCCGATATCGCCAGCTGGTCACACGACGATCCGCATCGACCGGCCGTGGCCGTCGAGCTCGCCGCCCAGCGTCTCGGCGACACCTGTGGCGAACCGCTGCGCCGACCAGGCGGCGGCCAGCGCGTCGAGCGCGTCGTCCAAACCGGCACCGGTCGGCGCGGCGGCCAGCGCGGCCTGTACGTCCACAGTGGACGACAATGCCTCGATGCGCTGCAAGGCTCCCGGAGCACTCTTCTTCCGGACGAAGTCAATGCCGGGAGCCATCGCTCGGAAGGACACCTCGGGGTGCACCTCCACCACCGATGGCGGCAGCGCCACCTCGTCCCATTGCCGGATCTTCGGCAGGAGCCCCCAGGTGTAGATCGCCATCCCGGCCTCGCCCTGGACCCGCAGCGCCTCGCC
>JALZDV010000426.1 GCA_030862345.1 Actinomycetota bacterium
GACGTCAGCGTCGAGCTCCCGAAGCGTCGGCTGACGGTGTTCACCGGCGTCTCCGGCTCGGGCAAGAGCTCGCTGGTTTTCGACACCATCGCCGCGGAGTCGCAGCGGCTGATCAACGAGACCTATAGCACCTTCGTGCAGGGCTTCATGCCGACGCTCGCCCGGCCCGAGGTCGATGTCATGGACGGGCTGACGACCGCGATCATCGTCGACCAGCAGCGGATGGGTTCCGATCCGCGGTCCACTGTCGGCACCGCCACCGACGCCAACGCGATGCTGCGCATCCTGTTCAGCCGACTCGGGCAGCCGCACATCGGCTCGGCCCAGGCGTTCTCCTTCAACGTCGCCTCTATCTCTGGCGCCGGGGCGGTCACCATCGAGCGGGGCGGCACCACCACGAAGGAGCGACGCAGCTTCAGCATCACCGGCGGCATGTGTCCGCGCTGCGAGGGCCGAGGCTCGGTCACCGACTTCGACCTCTCCGCGCTGTACGACGACACCAAGTCTCTGAGCGACGGTGCCCTCACGGTGCCCGGGTACAGCATGGACGGCTGGTACGGCCGGATCTTCAGCGGCGCCGGCTTCGACATGAACAAGCCGATCAGCAAGTTCACCACGAAAGAGCTGCACAAGCTGCTGTACGGGGAGCCGACCAAGATCAAGGTTGAGGGAATCAACCTCACCTACGAGGGCGTGATCCCCAAGATCCAGAAGTCGATGTTGTCCAAGGACGTCGACGCGATGCAGCCCCACATCCGCGCGTTCGTGGAGCGCGCGGTCACCTTTGCCACCTGCCCCGAGTGCGACGGCACCCGGCTCAGCGCCGCGGCCCGTTCGTCGAAGATCAAGGGCAAGAACATCGCCGACGTCTGCACGATGCAGATCAGTGACCTCGCGGAGTGGGTGCGCGGCCTCGACGAGCCGTCGGTCGCGCCGCTGCTGGAAGCGCTGGGAGAGACCCTCGAGTCGTTTGTGGAGATCGGCCTGGGCTACCTCTCGCTCGACCGGCCGTCGGGCACGCTGTCGGGCGGTGAGTCCCAGCGCACCAAGATGATCCGCCACCTCGGCTCCTCGCTCACCGACGTCACCTACGTCTTCGACGAGCCGACGATCGGCTTGCACCCCCATGACATCCAGCGGATGAACGACCTGCTGCTCCAACTACGGGACAAGGGGAACACCGTTCTGGTCGTGGAGCACAAGCCGGAGACCATCGCGATCGCCGACCGAGTGGTCGACCTCGGCCCGGGCGCCGGCAGCGGCGGCGGCACGATCTGCTTCGAGGGCAGCGTCGAGGACCTCCGCTCCAGCGACACCCTCACCGGTCGGCATCTCGGCGACCGCGCGCAGCTGAAGGCCGAGACCCGGAAACCCACCGGTGTTCTCGAGATCCGTGGCGCGGACCGGCACAACCTGCAGGGCGTGGACGTCGACATCCCGCTCGGCGTGCTGTGCGTCGTCACCGGGGTCGCGGGCTCCGGCAAGAGCTCGCTGATCCACGGCTCGGTGTCCGGCCGGGACGCAGTGATGTCGGTCGACCAGACCCCGATCCGTGGCTCGCGGCGGAGCAACCCGGCGACCTACACCGGACTGCTCGACCCGATCCGCAAGGCGTTCGCAAGGGCCAACGGCGTGAAACCGGCGCTGTTCAGTGCCAACTCCGAGGGTGCGTGTCCCAACTGCAACGGCGCCGGCGTCATCTACACCGACCTGGCGATGATGGCCGGCGTCGCCACCACCTGCGAGGTGTGTGAGGGGAAGCGGTTTCAGGCCGAGGTCCTGGAGTACAAGCTCGGCGGGAAGGACATCAGCGAGGTGCTCGCGATGTCGGTGATCGAGGCCGAGGAGTTCTTCGCCGAGGGCGAGGCGAAGACCCCGGCAGCCCATACGATCCTGGCCCGGCTCGACGATGTCGGGCTGGGCTACCTCAGCCTCGGCCAGCCGCTCACCACGCTGTCCGGGGGCGAACGGCAGCGGCTCAAGCTGGCGAAAGGATTAGTCGAGAAGGGCAGTGCCCCCCTCGTCTACGTCCTCGACGAGCCGACGACCGGCCTGCACCTCGCCGACGTCGAGCAGCTGCTCGGCCTGCTCGACCGCCTCGTCGACGCCGGCAAGTCGGTCATCGTCATCGCGCACCACCAGGCGGTCATGGCGCGCGCCGACTGGATCATTGACCTCGGGCCAGGCGCGGGGCACGACGGCGGCCGGATCGTCTTCGAGGGCACACCGGCCGACCTCGTCGCCGCATGTTCCACCCTCACCGGCGAGCACCTCGCGGCCTACGTCGGAACCTGACCTACCTGGCCCATCGCGGACACCGTGAGACGAGTTCTCTCATCCGTTCCGACTCGCCCCGGCGGGTCGTGGTTCGCCCGTTTCACCGCCACCTAGCGCCGCCCGGAGCGGGCCGTCACGGTAACCGCTGCACTGACCGTGACCTGGCATGTCTCGCGTCCGGTGCACGGGCCGCTCCAGCCGAGGAAGGTCGACCCACGGCCAGGCTGCGCGGTCAGCGTGACGACGGTGCCTGCAGTGTAGGCCTGTGAGCAGTCCGTACCGCAGCTGATGCCGAGCGGTTGGGATGTCACCCGGCCCGTGCCCGTCCCGCTCTTGGCCACGGTCAGGGTCGGGTTGCTCACCTTCGCGAAGACTGCGCCGACCGAACGCGCCGCCGTCATCGTCACCTGGCAGGACGCAGTGCCCGTGCATCCCCCAGTCCAACCTTGGAACGTCGAACCGGCTGCAGGGCGAGCCGTCAGCGTGACGACCGTGCCAGCGGGATAGGTCTCGGAGCAGTCCGTACCGCAGGAGATACCTGCCGGCACCGAGGTGACCCTGCCTCCTCCGGTCCCAGACTTGGTGACGGTCAGGGTGGCTGCCTGCGGCGCGGCAGCCGCCTTGTTCACCAGCACGCTGACCCCTGCCGCGCTCGCGGCAACGGCCGTGCTGGTCTCGGCAACTGTCATCGTCTCGACAGTTGGGCTCGTCGCAGAGGCGGGGCTCGCTGCCGGCGCAGCGCGGAAGTTCAGCGAGGCCGCGCCGGTGAACCCGACGGACTCCGGACTCGTCGGACCGACTGCGTCCAGCCTTCCGTCGGCGTTCATGTCAGCCAACGCGATATCGGTCAGATCGGTGTGCATTCCATAGCGCAGCTGCTGCGGGTCGAAGACCCCGTTGCCACGCCCGAAGTAGACCCCCATGTCCTTGCCGCTGCGGTTGGCAACCGCGATGTCGACGTTGCCGTCGCCGTTGATGTCACCGGCTGCGATTGCCACCTGGTTGAGCAGGTTGCTGATCGTCTCGGCCGGAAGTACCGTCGCCGCCCCCAGCACACCGCTGCCGTCATTGAGCAGGACTGCGGTGGACTCGTTACCGGAGTTGACCGTGGCTACGTCGGGATCGCCGTCGGCGTCGAGGTCGGTCACGACGAGTTCGCGGTGAGCGGCGCCGGTGCTGTACGTCCGGGGCGGGGAAAAGGTCCCACCGCCGGAACCCAGCGCCACTGCCAAGTCGCCAGTGTTGGCAACTTGGCTGGCGCCGATCAGGTCCAGGATGCCGTCGCCGTTCATGTCTGCGCCGAACACCATGCCCGGCAATCGGGTGAGGGGGATGTAGGTCGCTGCAGTAAAGGTACCGTCACCGTTGTTCAGATGAGCTGCCACGGCGTCGTCGGGCACCCCGGTACAGCCGCCGTACTGCCCGGAACCGACCAGCACGTCCTGGTCGCTGTCACCATCGATGTCCGCGCTGGTGACCCGACCCATGCCGCACGTTGCGGACGGCAGGAAGGCCGCCTGACCGAACGTGCCGTCGCCCTTGTTCAGAGCCACGGCGTAGCGAGGCGGTTGACCGCCGGCCGCCCAGGCCAGGTCGGGCGCGGCGTCGGCGTTGAGGTTTGCCGCCCAGATCGACGTGGGGCTCCCGACCCCGGACGCGACGGTTGAACTCGCGTTCAGGACACCGGAGCCGTTGTTCAGTTTGATGTCGACCAGTTTCCCCGTCGGGATCGTCGATGCGACGTCCAAGGCGGCGTCACCGTTGAAGTCCGCGGTCGCAACGGTGTCGGGTGCTGCGAAGGTCGGATATGTCGGAGGTGCCTCGAACGCCGTGCCCAGGCCTTGCTGGTGCATTGCGCCGGTACCGCTGCCGCTGTTGGCCACAGCCATGTCCAAGCGGCTGTCGCCGTTGAAGTCCGCGGTGGCGATGTCATGCGGCTGATGGCTCGACTCGATGATCTGGGTCGGGCCAAGCAGTCCGCCGCCGGTGTTGGGCAGGAATGACACGTCACCGGTGAAGCTGCTGCCCTGCGTCGCAGAGTAGACATCCAGGTCGCCGTCACCATCGTGGTCGGCCAGGGTCAGGTTCACCGAGCCGAAGCCGGCTTCCACGGGTGCGAGGGCGGTGAAGCTCAGTCCGCCGTCGTTGCGGAGGACCACATGTGCGGTCGCTGTACCCCCGGTGGCCACTAGATCAGCAAAACCGTCACCGGTGAGGTCTCCCGCGGCCACCAGGGGGTTGCCCCGCTGTTCACCGTCGGGAGCCGGCGGCTGCAGCCGGGTCTTCACGCGCAACTGCCCCGCAGCGTCGAGGCCGAGCACCACGATCTCCGGGGTGTTGCTGACCTCGTCCTCGCGGGCAACGGCGAGGTCAGCGCGGCCATCTCCGTCGAGGTCGGCGGCGCTGATTCCAAGCTGTCCCGCTCCGACCGCGATCTTGCGTTCCGGGGCGAAGCTGCCGTCTCCCGCGTTGAGCAACACGCTGGCATATGTCGCACCCCAGCCATTGCTGGTAGCGATGTCCAGATCGGCGTCCCCGTCCACGTCGGCGAGGGCGACTCGCTGCGGCGCGTACCCACCCACGACGGCAGCCCGGGTGAAGCCACCGGTCGCCGAGCCGAGGTAGAGGTCGATCGTCGTGTTGTTGAGGCTTGCCCCCTCGGCCACCGCGACCAGATCGGGGTGGCCGTCCCCGTTGACGTCACCAGTGGAGAGGTCGGTGGAGGACTCAGTGGCCGGGTAGCCGGTCACACCGGACATCGTCCCGTCGCCGAGGTTGCGCTGTACCGCGATCGTGTTGTTGAAGAAGTCATGCCTGGCCCAAGCGACGTCGCGCAGACCGTCGCCGGTGAAGTCGCCAGCGACCACTGCGACGGGCAACCGACCGACGTCGTATCCGGTCCAAGTGTCGAAACGGCCGGCATCCCCGACCTGCCCCGCAGACGCAGGGGTCGCTACGACGGCCTGTACCGCCATCGCCGAACCGGCCATCAGGGCTGCGGCCACGAGCCGGCAGATGACAGCGTGCTTGCTTTCCAGACTTCTGGACACTCAGACAGCTCCTCTTCGCCCTTTGTGCACGAGACGATCGCCCGCCTCAGTGCGGACCTAACCGTCTGTCGAGAGGGGACATCGGGTCAATTGCACCTTGGTGCTAGCACCCCGCATCGATCGTGCGGCGAACCGTCTGGTCCAGCGAGCAGGTCCCGTCACTTACGCGTGGCTGTCTCCGGAAGGTCGGGCGAACATCGTGTCGGCGTGCTGTGCTCGCCTGGTGGGCTGAGATTTGTCCCGCGCACACCCTCTGATTGCCTAGAATGCCCAGCTGGGACGCGCTATGCGTCCCACGGGGAGGGCGTGCTAATGCGAGAAGGCCCGGCCTCGTTGGTTATCGGACTCGGAGAACGGCCGTTCGCCAACCGCTACGAGCTGCGTCGCACTCTCAAGAGCGGTAACGGCGTCGACACCTTCCAGGCTGTGGACCGGCAGACCGGTCGGGACGTCGTGCTCAAGGCAATCGACCCAGGCATCGTTTCCGCCACCGCCCGGCTGCGGTTCGAGCATGAGACGCAGGTGTTGCGGGAGCTGACCGGAGCGGGTCTGCCGGGGCTGTACGACGGTGGCACCAGCGACGGCCGGATGTTTCTGGTCCAGCCCCTTGTGGCCGGCAACACCCTCGAGCACGCGCTGCGGCGAGGTGCACTCAGCCTGACTACGTCACTGCGGATCGGTCTGGACGTCGCAACGGCGTTGGAGGTCGCGCATGGCGTGGGCGTTTGCCACCGGGACATCAAGCCGGCCAACGTCATGGTCGAGGGAACCGACCCGGTTCGCGCGGTGACCCTGATCGATTTCGGTTTCGCCCGGAGCCCGTGGATGGATGAGACGATCCGCGACGACCTCGTGGGTACCGTCCGCTATCTGGCTCCGGAGTCGGCGGGCCTCCTGGACACTCCTGCCGACCAGCGCTCAGATCTGTACGCCCTGGGCGTCCTGCTCTTCGAGTGCCTAGCTGGGCACCCGCCGTTTTCCGGCCCGACGGTCAGCGATCTCCTCCGTCAGCACCTCAGCCAGCCGCCGCCCGAACTTCGGGAGAGCGGTATTCCAGTACCCCGAGCGGTGGATGCTCTGCTGCAACGACTGCTGAGAAAGGAGCCGGCCGAGAGATATCAATCGGCCTCGGCACTGGCCGCGGATCTTGCTGACCTGCTGGCTGCCGCAGAAGCCGGGGATCCCGACCCACGCCTGGTGATCGGCCGCCAGGACCAGCGAGTCAGTCTCACCGATCCCGCTTTCGTCGGGCGGGAGACCGAGTTGGAAACCCTCGGCTCCCTCATCGCAGGATTGGCCAGCGGTTTCGGCGGGCTCGTCCGGCTGGAAGCCGACTCAGGTGTGGGGAAGAGCCGGCTGCTGTCGGAGGCGACGCGGCAGGTGCTTCCGGCCGGTGTCACCGTCTTGTACGGCCAGGGGGTGGCACACGCGGCGCAGCAGCCCTTCACCCTCCTGGACGGCGTTGCCCAGGGTTTGGTGACCCTGCTGGAAACCGACGAGACGACACGGCTGGCACTGGTGGCTGACCTCGCCGACATGTCCACGGCGGTCGCCAGAGCCCTGCCCTCCCTGGGCGGAGTGCTGGGCGTCACCCTGGAGGAGGATCCGGGCCCAGAACAATTCGGTGAACTACGCAGCCTCGCCGCGCTGCGCAGACTGTTCGTCGCCCTGGCAACGCCGCAACGACCGCTCCTGCTCGTGCTCGATGACTGCCAATGGGCCGACACGCTCACGATCCGGCTCCTGGCCGCCCTGTTCCCGGGTACATCCTCGCCGCCCTACCTGGGCGTGATCGTGGCGTTCCGCTCCGACGAGGTGCCGGCCGGACACTCGCTGCGCGAGATCCCCGGCGGTCAGGCGATGCACCTCGGTCCGTTGACCGCTCAGGCGATGAATCAGCTGGCCGAGTCGATGGCCGGGCCGTTGCCTCGAAGGGCACTGCAGGCTGTGGTCCGCCTGGCGCAGGGCAGTCCCTTCATGGGTGCAGCGGTCCTGCGTGGGTTGGTCGAGTGTGGCGCCCTGACCCGGGTAACCGATCGATGGCAGATCAACGAGTCCGCGCTGCATCATGTGCAGACAGCTCGACGAGCGGCCGCGTTCCTGGTCAGTCGACTAGAGCTCCTGTCTTCGAGCGCCTTGGAATTGCTCTCCGCGGGGGCGGTTCTTGGCAAGGAGTTCGACGTCGACATGGCCGTCACCTTGGTGGCCGGAGCCGGTGTAGCACCCGAGATCATCGAGGAGGCCCGCCGCCGACGGTTGTTGTGGGTCGATGAGCGGACCGGGCGCTGCGAGTTCTTCCACGACAAGATCCGGGAGGCTCTTCTTGAGCGCCTCGACGAAGACAGTCGACGCTCCTTGCACGGCCGGGCTGCTGACATCCTGGTCAGAGCATCGAAAGACGTGGAGGGCGGGTCCGTCTTTGCTGTCGCCTATCACCTCGACGCTGCGGGCAGGCACGCGGAGGCACTTCCGTACGCGCTGGCTGGAGCGAAACTCGCCCTGACTCAGTACGCCCTCGATGCTGCCGTCACCCATTACCGGATGGCCGAGCGGGCCGAGATCACCGATGTTGCGACCAGGATCCAGATAGCAGAGGGTCTGGGCGACGTGCTGACCCTGCAGGGCGTCTACGCCGAGGCGGAGACACAGTTGACCACCGCCAGAGAGTTGGTCGACGACGCGGTCTCCGCTGCCTCACTGGACGGAAAGCTTGGCGAGCTTGCCTTCAAGCAGGGCGACGTACCCACGGCCAGACGTCATCTGGAGGGGTCGCTGGCCCGACTTGGCCGACAGATCCCGAAGAGTCGGACAGTGCTCCTTGCCAGGTTGTTCTGGGAAATCGCGGTCCAGACGATGCACTCGTTGCTGCCGTCACTAACGGTTGGGCGCCGGAAGGCCGAGGGTCACGAGGCCGACTTCCTGGCGATGCGGCTCTACAGCAGGTTGGCCTACGTCTACTGGTTTCACAGCGGCAAGGTGCCCTGCGCCTGGAGCCACCTACGCGGGATGAACTTGGCCGAGCGGTACCCGCCATCCAGACCACTCGGGCAAGCCTATTCCGAGCACGCGCCGGCATCGACGATGCTGCCAATGTTTCGGCGTGGCATCCGCTTTGCCCAGCGCTCGCTGGAGATCCGGCGCGACCTAGGCGACGTCTGGGGTCAGGGGCAGAGCTTGAGCTTTGCCGGCGCCGTGCTCTATGCAGCCAGCCGGTATGAGGAGTCGATCGCTGCCAGCCGAGAGGCGATTCGCTTGCTCGAACGGACCGGTGACCAGTGGGAAGTCAACGCCGCCGGATGGAGCCTCGCGCTGGCCCTTTATCGCACCGGAGACATCGCATCGGCCGCCGAGACCGCCCGTGATGTGTTCGCCTCGGCGCGCGCCATCGGCGACCAGACCTCGGCCGGTATTGCCCTGAGCGTCTGGACCCGAGCACGGATCGGGCAGATCGACCCGGCGCTGATCGCGGCGCAGATGGCGAAAGCCGGAGAAGATGCCAGCACTGTCTGCGAGCTGCACTTGGCCTCCGCGATCCAACTGCTCGCGGCCGGGGACCCGCAGAGGGCAACGGCCGAACTGGAGACGGCGAGGGCGACAGTTCGCCGCCATGGGCTGCGCCAGGAATACGTTGCACCGATAACCCCATGGCACGCCACCGCCCTGCGCCGACTCGCTGAGAGCACGTCTCTGCACAACAGCACACTCCGGGCGACGCAGTTGCGCTGTGCGGCAGCGGCGGCCAGGCGGGCTCGACGTACCGCGGCGAGTTATCGCAACAATCAGCCGCATGCGCTTCGTGAGTCCGGACTGATTGCCTCGCTGCGCGGCCACCGGCGGCGGGCTCGTCGGCTGCTGGCGCGCAGCCTGCGCATCGCAGAGCTTCAGGGCGCACGTTACGAGGCAGCCCTGAGCCGGCTGGCAATCGCTGAGCTGGACTTCGCCAAGGACCGAGGGACGCCGGCCCGCGATGCGGCCTTATCGGCGGTTCAGGCCTTCGAGGACAACGCCCAGGTCGACCCCGAATCCGCGCCGGACGTCTCGACGGTGTCCTTGTTCGACCGCTTCACGAAAATGCTCGAGGTCGGTCGGACGATTACGGCGGCTGCCTCCGTGCATGCTCTGGAGTTCGCCATTCGTGATGCGGCACTCAGCCTGTTACGCGGTGAGCGCTGCCACCTCGTACAGATGAGCGCCGTGGATGATGACCACCTGACGACACGGTCCGGTGACTCTGTCGACCCGGTCAGCCGTACCCTGCTGTCCCGAGCTCTGGCCGAGGGTGTCCCGGTGGTGTCGCGCACACCGGCTGTCGACGAGAGCCTGATGCTCTCCGGTGTCCGCTCGGTGTTGGCCGCACCCATCTCCGTCCGTGGAGAAGTGGTGTCCTGCTTCTACGTCACCCATCGCCACGTCGACGGCCTGTTCGGAGAGCAGGAGATCCAACTTGCGGCATTCATCGCCACTCTGGCCGGCGCCGCATTCGAACAGCTCGGCAGCGAAACCCGATTCCGCAGCCTGGCGCAGAATTCCAGCGACGTGATCACCCTGGTCGACGGCGAGGGCATCGTCAGTTACCAGAGCCCGGCAGCAAGCCGGGTCTTCGGGCTGCCTCCCTCCGGGCTCGTCGGGCAGCCGGTGAGAAACTGGGTGCATCCGGCAGACTCCGCCCGTTTTGCCGACGCGTTGGCCACGGCCGCCGGAGGGGAGGAGACCCGGGTGGACTGCCGCTTCCAGCACGCCGACGGCTCCTACCGGGTCGCCGAGACCGCCGTCACCAACCTTCTGGACGAGCCCACCGTTTCCGCCCTGGTGCTCAACACCCGGGACGTCACCGAGCGGCATGCCCTCGAGGAAGAACTCCGCAAACGAGCCTTGCACGACGCGCTGACGGGTCTGCCCAACCGGGCGTTGTTCCTCGATCGAGCTCGGCAGGCCCTGGTCCGCGGGCACCGCAAGCCGTCGGCACTGGTGGTCGCCTTCATGGACCTCGACGACTTCAAGGCCGTCAACGACACCCTGGGACACCGGGTGGGTGATGAGTTGTTACGTGTGATCGCCGCGCGGTTGGTGACCTGCCTGCGACCGGGGGACACCATCGCACGCCTCGGAGGTGATGAGTTCGCGATTCTCTTGGAGGACACCGACCTCACGACGGCCACATCCATCGTGGAACGGATGCTCGAGGTCGTCGTCGTTCCGGTTGTGCTCGCCGACACCGAGATCGTGGTCCGCGCCAGCGTCGGGTTGGCCTTCGCCGATGATCCGGCCTCCGACGCCGACCAACTCCTCGCGCACGCCGACGCAGCCATGTACGCGGCGAAGGCGCGCGGCAAGCACTGCTTCGATGTGTTCGAACCGGCCATGCAGGCGGCCGCCGAGACCCGTTCGCGGCTGCGTACCGAGATCGACCGTGCGCTGGCCCGGGACGAGTTCCGACTGCGCTATCAACCGATTCTCGACCTTCGTACCGGCGAGACCGTCGGAGTCGAGGCACTGATCCGCTGGGCACATCCTGAACGAGGACTGCTCAGCCCCAAAGCATTCATCCAGTACGCCGAGGATAGTGGCCAGATCGTCGAGCTGGGCACCTGGGTACTGAACCAGGCGTGCAGCGACGCGGTGCGTTTCGGACCCACGGTGAATCTGAACGTCAACGTGTCCGGGCGGCACCTGCAGCACCCCGACATCGTCCGTGACATCAGCGAAGCATTGTCGCTGTCCGGACTGGCCGAGCATCGTCTGGTCCTGGAGATCACCGAGACGGCCACGGTCAGTGACGGACACGCCCACGCCTACCCCGACGCGCAGACCCCACTGGCCAAACTGCGCGAACTCAAGGGCCTGGGCCTGCAAGTCGCCCTCGACGACTTCGGTACCGGCTACTCCTCGCTGAGCCACATGCGCAGGTTTCCGGCCGATTACGTGAAGATCGACCGGTCTTTCGTACGAGAAATCACCAACACTCCCGAAGACGAGGCGATCGTACGAGGGGTGATCGACCTCGCTCATGCCCTCGGGCTTCGGGTCGTTGCCGAGGGGGTCGAGAACCCGGCCCAGCTGGCTGTGCTCATCTCGCTGGGGTGTGATCTGGGCCAGGGCTTTCTCTGGCTGGGACCGGCGGTGCTCGATGACGTCACCGCATGGTGCAGCCGCCCCCCGCAACGCTTCTCGACGATCGCGAGGAAGCGGCCCGTTGCCCGCCTCACTCCGCACGGGGTTGCGTCGGGGTAGAGTCCGGCTCCCGCAACTCGACCAGGGTCTGTGACAGAACCGTCGGCCGGTGAACAATCTGGTCATGGCGTCGTACTCGGTTAATCCGGACGGTGTCGAGCGAGCCCGCAAGCTGATCGACGCCCGCCAGTACGTCCTGACGAGCAGTTGGGGCGAGGTCCAGCCCACCGCCGAGGACGAGAATGCATACCTGCAATCGCACTCCTGGGCTGAGTACGGCGCCTGGCATCTCGGCCTGACCGACGGGGCCCGGGACCAGACCAAGGCCCGGTACGCATTCGGGTACGGAGATTTCCGTCGAGTCCACCGGATGGGCTTGATCGCCTGTATGTATCGCGCAGCGGAGTGGCGTCACAAGGGCGTCGAGTTGGCCGCACACGACCTGCTTCAGCACCTGGACAACCGGACGGCTGGATCGTGAGATTCGTCCTGCACGACCATCGCAAGCCGCAGCCGCATTTCGATCTACGGCTGGAGGAAGGCGGGGTGCTGCGGTCTTGGGCAGTTCCGCGCG
The DNA here is from genome assembly GCA_030862345.1 of Actinomycetota bacterium. Lineage (GTDB taxonomy): Bacteria > Actinomycetota > Actinomycetes > Mycobacteriales > Geodermatophilaceae > JACCQS01. The sequence goes on from JALZDV010000426.1 coordinate 12,073, forward strand.
GTCTACCCGACGACCCGGCCGAGAACCGGCTGGCCATCGCCGTGCCCGACCATGCCTTGGAGCACCTCACCTATGAGGACGCCGAGAAGTTCATCTCGGACACCGGCACCTGGGAAGAGCACGACCGAAACGACAAGCGGCTGGTGTTCACCCTGCACGGCCGCGATTGGTCCCGGCGATACGCGCTCATCCGTACCGGTCGCGACTGGCTCCTGCATCTGACCAAGAAACAGCCCGAGCGCGGACTGTGACGTGGATGAGCCGCACATGAGAGGTCTCTAATAGAGCTTGCTTACGACGTAAGGCTACGGCATTATCACTATGTTCCTTCTTACGGATGATGGGACGTACCGACGTACGGGCTCGATAGGGCCGCCCCACACAGAGCCGGCCTTCGGCCGGCCAGACTTAGGAGCGCACACCATGGCAACACTTCTATGGATCTTGGCCGTAATCCTCGTGATCGCAGGCATCTACGTTGCGCTGGTCCGCAAGGAGATTCTCTTCGGCGTCATCCTGATCATCGTCGGATTGCTGGTCGGCCCAGGCGGTGTCAGCGTCTTCACCTGATCGGCGCGCCGGACTCATGTGGATGCGATGGATCTACCGAAGCCTTGCCATGTTCCTCGGCCGTAAGGCCTGGCAGGCATTCCAACGGCGGCGCGGCCGCACGGCCGGACCACCTAGGACCTATTAGCGGGGCCCTGCTGCTGCCGCGCTGACGCCACGGTCAACCCACCGTGATCAGAACAACAGCGCATCCGGCCAGCGCCAGTCCAAGGCCCTGCCGGCGCGAGATGCGTTCGTCCAGGACCAGCCGGGCGAGCAGGATGGTCCCGGCCGGGTACAGGGAGGTGAGCACGGCGGCAATGGTCAGCAAGCCGGTGGTGGTCGAGGCATAGAACAGCAGGGTGGCAGCCGAGCCGAGCACCCCGGTGGCCACCGCCAGCGGCCACCATGTCTGGCCGGTCGCCGGGGATTCGACCTCGGGGGCCGCGCCACGCGATCGGAAGGCGATGAGCGCGACCAGGACAAAGGCTGTGGCTTGTCCGACCGCCAGTGGCCACAGGCCTGCGCTGTCGCCGGCCTGATCGAGAGCGAGAAAGAGCGTCCCGAACCCCACTCCAGCGAGTACACCGTCGATCAGGCCGGTGGGTCGACCGTCGTCCTGGGTTTCTCCACCTCCCCCGGAGATGAGCCAGACCGCAGGCAGGGCCAGGACCAGACCGAGAACCGTCACCGGCGCCGGCCGCTCGCCCAGGACAACCGCGAGTCCAGCGGGCAGAGCAGCGGCCAGGACTCCCGATGTCGGCGCGACAACGGCGACCCTGGCTCGGGCCAACCCGCGGTAGAGGAACAGGGTGCCAAGTCCGGACCCCAGTCCGGACGCGACTCCCCACGCCATCGGAGTCGGGGCCAGGTCGCCGCCGATGAGGGGCGCGGCCAGCGCGGCGATGACCAGTGCCGCCCCGGCGCCCACGGTGGTCACCAGCGAGAAGTGCGCCCGTGTCGAAGCCCGGCCGCCGATGAAGTCAGAAGCGCCGTAGGCCAGGGCGGCTCCCAGAGCCAACAGGATGGCGGTCACCCCGGTAGGCAACCAGGTGCCCTCAGCCTCTGGCCCACCAGCCTGGACACGGAGACCCGGTCGCGCCGCTGCTGGATGGCCTAGGAGGGAAGTCCCCAGGTGTGTACGGGTTCGTTGGAGTGCATGCCCTCGCAGTAGATCCGCAGCATCTGTTGCAGGGCCTTCGGACGCTCGAGACCTCTGGCCTGCAACGCGCGTACGGTCTCGGTCTGCCACACCGCGCCGTTACGACCGGTCTTGGCCCGCCCTTCAATGATCCCCAGGTACCGGTCACGCACCTCGGCGGCAACACCCCAGCGCTCCAAGCCCTCGTGCGCCATCGGGAGCAACTTCCGCAGCACGAGTTCGTCGGGGGTCACCTCGCCCATGCCGGGCCAGTAGATCCGCGCCTCGATACCATACCGGGCGCATTCGAGGAAATTCTCGTGTGCGGTGGTGAAGGTCATCTTCGTCCACACCGGACGGTCCTCTTCGGACAGAACGCGCAGGGCTCCGTAGTAGAACGCTGAGTTCGCCATGATGTCGACGACCGTGGGTCCGGCGGGGAGGACCCGGTTCTCCACTCGCAGGTGCGGGGTGCCGTCGACGATGTCGTAGATCGGCCGGTTCCAGCGGTAGATCGTCCCGTTGTGTAGCCGGAGCTCCTGGAGGCGAGGGGCCCGACCGGCCTCGAGTTCGGCCAGCGGGTCCTCGTCGGTGATCTCGGGAAGCAGCGAGGGGAAGTAGCGGACGTTCTCCTCGAACAGGTCGAAGATCGAGGTGATCCACCGCTCGCCGAAGAAGACTCTCGGGCGTACCCCCTGGTTCTTGAGCTCCTCCGGGCGGGTGTCGGTTGCCTGGGTGAACAGTTCCACCCGAGTCTCAGCCCAGAGTTGGTGACCGAAGAAGTACGGCGAATTCGAGCCCATGGCCAGTTGCGGAGCGAGCAGAAGCTGCGCGGCGTTCCAGTTCGCGGCGAAGTCGTGTGGGGCGACCTGGAGATGCAACTGCACGCTGGTACAGGCGGACTCGGGCGCGATCGAGGGGGAGTGGACACTCAGCGGTTCCGGACCGGGGATGTCGATGAGTAGGTCTTCACCACGTGAGCTGAAGATCGAGGCGTTCAATGCCTCGTACCGGCTGGACGGGCTCATCCAGGTGCCTTCGAAGTGCTCGGGCATCACCGTGGGCAGGATCCCGATCATCACGATGTGGGCGCCCTGCGAGTTCGCCTTCGTCTCGGCGGCATTCAGGCTGGCCCGCAGGAGTGCCTCCAGTTCCAACGCGCTGGTGCCGGGCAGCCGGCGCGGCGGGACGTTGAACTCGATGTTGTACGCGCCGATCTCGGTCTGATACGCCGGATCGGCGATCTGTTCCAGCACCGCCATGTTGGACATCGTCGGTTGCCAGTCGGCGTCGACGAGGTTGAACTCGATCTCCATCCCGGTCAGCGGCTTCTCGAAGTCGAAACTGGACTGCGCCAGCATTCGTTCGAAGACGTCAAGGCAGGTCCGCACCTTGGCCCGGTATTCCCGCCGGTGCTCGCGGGTGTACTCGATCGCCTGGATTTCGTCGCCCACAGGTCAAGGTTTGCACATCCAGCCAACACCCGGACAAACCCTGCCAACCTCCCGGCCAGCGTTGCGGGTTGCGCACGGATGGAACCCGGCGGTTCCCACAAGAGTCCGAGCGCGCTCGGCGCGCGGCTCTCAGGAAGCTCTCAGGCTGGGCTGCCACCCTGTAGCCATGACCGGGGAACGCTTGCTGCTCGTCGAGGACGAGGACAATCTGCGCTCGATGCTGACTGCTGCCTTGCGGCACAACGGTTTTGACGTTGGCGAAGCGGCCAACGGCAACGCGGGATACGACGCCGCCGCGACCAGCGATCATGATCTGGTCATCCTCGACGTCATGCTCCCGGACATCGACGGTTTCGAGGTCTGCCGTCGGCTGCGCTCGGCCGGCCATCGGGTGCCGGTCCTCTTCCTCACCGCACGGGATGCCACCGAGGACAAGGTGCGCGGCCTGACGCTGGGCGGGGACGACTACCTGGTCAAGCCGTTCAGCCTTGAGGAACTCGTCGCGCGTATCCGCGCCCTGCTGCGCCGGGCCGGTCTCGCCCGGGAGAAGAGCACGCTGCTGACCTACGCGGACCTCGAGATGGATGATGACGCCCACCAGGTACGCCGGGCCGGGGCGGAACTCACCCTGTCGCCGACGGAGTACAACCTGCTGCGCTACTTCCTGCTCAATCCGGGGCGCGTGCTGTCCAAGGCGCAGATCCTGGACCGCGTGTGGAACTACGACTTCGGCGGTGACGGCGGCATCGTGGAGACCTACATCGGATACCTGCGTCGCAAGGTGGATGCGCGAGACCCCAAGTTGATCCACACGGTTCGAGGGGTGGGTTACACCTTGCGTATGGCGGGATGATCAGATGTCGCTTGGTACGCGGGTACTGGCCGGCTTCGCCCTGATCGGCGTCCTGCTGTCCCTTGCGGCCTTCCTCCTCGTGCAGAGCACCTCGGCGTCGCTGCTTGCCCAGCTCGACCGGCAACTCGAGGACGCCCGGGGACCGTTGAACCGGCTGGACGAGTTTCCGACCGGTGACCCCTATGGCCGGGGCGGACCCGGTGCTCGACCTGGTGGGCACACGCCGGGGGAGCCGGACGGCGAACCGAGACTGAGCTCGCTGTATGTCCTGGTCTGCTACCCGGACGGGACGCAACGAGCCGTGGCCACGCCCGACATCGGCGACGCGGAACTCCCGGACATCGAGTGGCCGCGTGCATGGCGCGCCGCCGAGACCAAGACTCCGTACACCCTCGACAACGGCCAGGCGCGCTTTCGGGTCCTGGCCTACCCCGAGCCGGGCACCGACGGAACCGTGGTCCTGGCGCTGCCGTTGACGCCGGTCGATGCCACGGTGGCGCGGGTGACTGCGGTCGCCTGGGGGACCACCGCCGCGATCCTCGCGGTTCTCGCGCTGGTGGCGTGGTGGGTCATCCGGCTGGGCATCCGACCGATCAAGCAGATGACCGCGACCGCTTCGGCCATCGCCGGAGGAGACCTCACCCATCGGGTGCCCGAAGCTCCTGCCAAGACTGAGGCCGGTGAGCTCGGCCGTTCACTGAACGCGATGCTGTCCTCGATCGAGACAGCCTTCGACGCGCGGGGTAGGTCCGAGCAGCGCCTGCGCCGGTTCGCCGCCGATGCCTCGCACGAACTGCGTACGCCCGTGACGACGATCCGGGGGTACGCCGAGCTCTACCGCGCCGGCGGGTTGCGGGGCGAGGGCGAGCTCGGCGAAGCCATGGCACGCACCGAGAGTGAAGCGATCCGGATGGGCCGGCTGGTCGACGACCTGCTGCTCCTCGCCCGGCTGGATCAGGGGCGGGCCCTTGACCGGCAGCCCGTCAACCTGACCAATCTCGCCGCAGAGGCGGCCGCCGATGCCGCAGTTCGAGATTCCGACCGCGAGATCTCCGGTCCGACCACGACCGACGCGGTGCTGGTGCTGGCCGACCCCGACCGGCTGCGTCAGGTCATCTCGAATCTGGTCGCGAACGCGTTGGTGCATACGCCACCGGGCGCACCGGTGTCCCTCGACGTGGCGATCGAGGACGAATACGGGGTGCTGCGGGTGATCGACTCCGGGGAGGGTATGCCGCCGGAGGTTGAGCAACGCGCCTTCGAGCGGTTCTACCGCGCCGATCCGGCTCGGTCGCGGCAACGTGGTGGAAGCGGACTGGGGCTGTCCATCGTCGAGTCCACCGTCACCGCACTCGATGGAGACGTCACGCTGCAGACTGAAGCAGGCAAGGGGCTCACCGCCACGGTCCGGCTGCCCCTGGCCGAGACACCCGCCGCCGCACCCTGATCGACTCAGGGGACCCCTGCAACGTTAGGTACGTACCAATCTTCCCCTGTCGCAGAAGCCCTTTTTCGACTCAGGGGACCCCTGCGACGTTAGGTACGTACCAATCTTCCCCTGTCGCACGCGTGTGACGTCCGCACCGACGGACTCTGCGGCAGCACGGCGGTCATTCCCAGCCGGTGCTCAGCCGAGCCGACGAACGTCGTCGGCATCGAGGTCGAGGACGCGAGGTCATCGACGAGAGCAGGAAGAGGAGCACTTGAGATGGCGATCAAGAAACTGATGTCGGCCGGTGCAATCGTGGCAGGTCTGGCCGGCACCGGGCTGGTCGGAGCGCTTGTCTCGACCACGTCGATCAGCTACGCCGAAGAGGTCATCGACGAGGCGGCATCCAACGAGGATGCGGGCCGGCCCCGAGGTCCCGGAGAGAGTGCACGCGGCCCGGGCGGCCCCCCGCCGCTGGACGTCGCTGCTGACGCCCTGGGGATCAGCGAGGACGAACTCCGCACCGAACTAGAAGCG
>JALZDV010000448.1 GCA_030862345.1 Actinomycetota bacterium
GTGCGGGCGCGCAGCAGGGTTGCGGGCACCCGATGCACCTGCATGCTCTCCGGTGTCATCCGGGCCATCCCCGCCGCCGCAGCACGCGGTCACCTCGGCGAACGGTACTCCAGGGTAACGTATCCGATCGGATACAAGAGGAGGGGCCGTGACGGGTACGGAGCAGATACTGTCCGAAGCGCGGCGGCGTGCCGGGCTCAGCCAGGATGAGCTCGCAGAGCGTGCCGGCACGTCACGACCGACACTGTCGTCCTACGAGAACGGCCGCCGTTCCCCCACGCTGCAGACCGCCACCCGGATCCTCGCCGCAGCCGCTACGAACTCGCCGCAACCCCGTCATTATGCTCCCCGAGCACACCACGGGCAGTGGACGATCGGTCGCCGTGCCGTCACAGCTACCCCGCCTCGACCCGGTCCACGCGCTCGCCACCGTCAGGCTGCCGGTGCACTTGAACTGGTCTGAGCCTGCCCGCACGTTCGACATGCGCAATCGCCGTCAACGCGCCCGGGTCTATGGGATCGTGCTGCGCGAAGGCGCCGCCGACGATGTCCTCACGTATGTCAACGGCGTACTCCTAGCCGAACTCCATAGTGAAACCCGCCGGACTGAGTGCATTTCAGGTCGCCGTAGCCACGGCGTTCTTCTCGCTCCCCGAAAGCAACGGTTTCCTCCTGGCCGGTGGCGCGGCGCTGGTCGCGCAGAGCCTCATCTCCCGATCCACCCAGGATCTGGACCTGTTCACCTGTGCCGGAAGCAGCACAGTGCTCGCCGCCCGCGATGCCTTCGAGGCCACAGCCCGGGACCGAGGGGTGGTCGATCCGGCGCGTCCGCGATACCGACACGTTCTGCCGACTCGTCGTGACTGGCGACGACGAACTCGTCGTCGACCTCGCTCTCGACTCGCCACCGAGCTTGCCAGCCGCACCGAGCAATGCGGGCCCGACCTTCGCACTCGAAGAACTCGCCGGTCGAAAACTCATCGCCTTGTTCGACCGTGCAGAAGCCCGTGACTTCGCCGACGTCTTCGCTCTCGCCCGGGGCTATGATACGGACCTCTTGCTGCGCCGGGCCGCCGAGATTGACACGGGATTCAGCACTACCGTGTTCGCCATCATGCTCGGATCCTTGAGTCGATTCACCGACGATGAGATCCCCATGGCCCTGAACAAGTCGCTCCACTCCGCGACTTTTTCCAACAATGGCGACTGCAACTGCAGTCCGGCTAGCGTAATTCCCAGAGCCGGACCACCCGCCAACCGAGTTCTTGGACGATGGACGTTGGCCTCCAGTCGCGCTCCATGTTGCGGTGCATCTTCTGCTCCCACAGCGTCGCGGAAGGGCTCGGCGCCTCGATACCGAGAGGTAGACAGGCGCGTGATCCGCCCTGCTCGCGTAGAGGAGCCGCCCCTCGGACCGGCCGACCACATCGACGAGGTAGCGATGCAGGGCGGCTCGCCTCACCGAGGTCTGGTGGACGCGCGCGTAGGCGCAGCCCGCGACGCGATCAGCCATGCAGCTCATTCTGGCGGGCTGCGGCCTGATGGGTTCTGAGTCCCCTCATCCATCCCGGTGTTCAGACGCGGCGACCGCTGTCTGGCCGTCCGCTCGCTACGCTCACTGGACTGCATCCGCTCGGAGGTGCCGGGCGTCGACGTCCGGGACCGGATGGTCCGGCGGATGCGCGGCGTGCCCGCCGATCGGGTCGGGGAGGAGGGTGTGTGGATCGAGGGCAGCCAGGCACCGTCCGGGGGACCGGGGGACAGGAAACCACGGCCAAGGAAGGCGTTGACTGATGAACCAGCAGGAAGACCAGAACTACCTGTTTACCTCCGAGTCGGTGACCGAGGGCCATCCGGACAAGATGGCCGACCAGATCTCCGACGCCGTCCTCGACGCCGCGCTGGCCGAGGACCCGGGATCGCGGGTCGCCTGCGAGACGCTGCTGACCACGGGCCTCGTCGTGGTGGCGGGTGAGATCACGACCAACGCGACGATCGACTTCACCCGCATCGTGCGTGACACCGTGAACGGCATCGGCTACGACAACGGCGACTTCGGTTTCGACGGCAACCACTGCGCCGTGATGATCTGCATCGGCAAGCAGTCGGCGGACATCGCGCAGGGCGTGGACCAGGCGCAGGAGCGGCGCGGCAAGCTCTCCGAGGACGAGCTCGACAGCGCCGGTGCCGGTGACCAGGGGATGATGTTCGGCTTCGCCTCGAACGAGACGCCTGAGCTGATGCCGATGCCGATCGCGCTCGCGCACCGGCTGGCGCGGCGGCTCACGGAGGTGCGCAAGGACGGCACGCTGCCCTACCTGCGCCCGGACGGCAAGACCCAGGTGACCGTGCGCTACCTCGCGGGCAAGCCGGTGGCGGTGGAGAAGGTGCTGATCTCCAGTCAGCACGCCGAGGGCTGCGAGGGCACGATCGCGGACGACCTCTGGCGCCACGTGGTCGAGGCCGTGATCCCCGCGGAGCTGTACGACGCCACCGAGCTGAAGAAGAACTACTTCGTGAACCCGACCGGCCGCTTCGTCGTCGGCGGCCCGGTCGGCGATGCCGGCCTCACCGGCCGCAAGATCATCGTGGACACCTACGGCGGGTACGCCCGGCACGGTGGCGGCGCGTTCTCCGGCAAGGACCCGTCCAAGGTGGACCGCTCGGCGGCCTATGCGGCGCGCTACGTGGCGAAGAACCTCGTCGCGGCCGGCCTGGCGGACAAGGTGGAGGTGCAGGTGGCCTACG
>JALZDV010000465.1 GCA_030862345.1 Actinomycetota bacterium
GGACGGGGGTGGCCAGGGCTGAGGACCTGCTGATGTGTCAGCATCACGTGCGTGCGCACAACGCTCAACCTTGACGACGATGTCCTGCTAGCCGTCAAGGACCGGGCGCGGCGGGAACGTCGCAGCGTCGGCGCGGTCCTGTCCGAGCTGGCCCGGCAGGCGTTGACGGCACGGCAGCCGGAGCCGCCCGGCGAGGAGTTCCACGGCTTCCGACCACTGCCGCCGCGCGGCGGGCCGGTGTGCAACGCGGTGATCGACCTGTTACGGGAGGATGAGCCGGAGTGAGCCGCGCGCTTCTCGACGTCAACGTGCTCCTAGCGCTGCCGGACAGCGACCATGTCCACATGATCAGGCGCTCGGCCTGCGGCGTGGCTCTTGAAGCACTTGAGCCGCTGCGACAATCGAGCGGTGTTGGCTAGCGCCGCGGGAGGAGTGCGATGATTGCCGATTGCCGACGGTTCGGGCAGGTCCCGGAGGTCCCGAGGGCGTGGAGCCAGACGTGTCTCCAACCGCGCGCGTAACTGACCAGATGGAAGAGAACGCTCAGGCAGCACTTGACACCGACCTGGTTACTCGAGCGTGCGGCAGCCGAGATCGTCAGCCGACAGAACAACCGCGGTGCTCAGTTCTACGGCCGACGGGGCCAGAAGCAGCACGGCCTCGACATCGTAGAGCGCGAGACGACCGGAAGCCGCTCGCTGTACCAGGTGAAGAGGTACAAGGAACTCACGGGCAGCAAGATCCGGGAGGGCGTCGAGGAGTACGCCGGACCCCCGCGACCAATCGACTACGAGGGCGATAGGCGGAGGTTCGACCCTCGCCGCTTCGTGCTCGTGACGTCTGCAGAACTGGACCGGGACACCGGCAACATCGACACGTTGCGCGAGCTGCAGGATGAGTACGACGGCGACCTGGACATCGAGGTCTGGGGTGCCGAGGCGCTGAGCCGGAAGCTGCGAGACGCACCGAACCTGGTGTTCGCGGTCTTCGGCCCGCACTGGGCGGAGGCGTACTGCGGCTTCCGCCCCGCCCCGCCGGACCCGGCAGCGCCGAAGTCTCTCGGCCTGGTCGAGGCCCCGGTCGCCGTGCTGCACCTGGACTCGCTCGAGGCCGACGCGATGACCCACGAGGCGACGGACCCGCTACTCACGGCCTGCCTCTACGGCGTAGTCGGAAGGGACTCCAGGACGGCAACTTCCCGGGCCACGCAGCGGCGATGCGCAGGCGTCAGGCCAAAGCCGCACAGGCCGGAGGCGATCAGGATGCGGCGTTCTCGCTCTTACTCGACCTAGCCCCAAAGCCGTGCAGTTAGGCGTTGGGTCCTGTTGTCAAGGGTCGTCTCCTGCGAGGATGTTGATGTTGATGGTGGCCTTGTAGCTGCTTGCTCGGATACGGCCGCGAGCGTTGCTGGCGACGTACTTGGAGATCGCTCGTTTGACGACGCGTGGGTTGGTTCGCAGCCGACGATCGGGCATGAGGTTGTTCAGGACACGGCGGCCGATGGTGCCGACGAGGTCAATGACGGTGTCGGCGATGACGCCGGCGGCCTTGACGAGCTCGTCGCGGGCGGCACCCAGGGCGATGGTGAAGCTGGCGCGGTCGGGATCAACGTCGGGCCGGCTGATCATGGCGTCGGTGATCGCGATGCGCAGCGTCTGGTATGTGACGAGCAGGGCGTAGATCTCCTGCTCGACCCCGGTCGGGGTGCGGGCGCGCAGTACCCGGCCGCCGAGGATGGTCTGCTTCAGCTCCAGGAAGGCGGTCTCGATCTCCCACCGGTCGTGGTAGAGCCGGACGATCTCGGCGGCGGGACAGTCGGGATCGAGGATGGTGGTGACCAGCCGGTAGATCCCGCTCTGCTGTCCCGCGTTCGTGGCGATGGTGATCTCGCAGCAGATGACGCGAACCTCGACCCGGCCGATGCGGGATACATACGAGCCGTCGCGCAACCGGCGGCAGACCGGGAGATCGCGGCCGGTCTTGACCCGGATCAGCAGCTCGGCGCCGGTGTCGGCGATCGCGGCGATCAGCTGCCCGGCGGCGAAGTTCCGGTCGGCGAGCACGATCATGCCGCGGTGCAGGGCGCGCAGCAGGTCCCAGGTATAGCTGGTCTCCCCGATGCTGGTCGAGCCGAACGTGGCGTCGATGATGGTGCGGGTACCGCACGCGACCAGCGCCAGCATGCGGATCATCGGATACCCGGTGCCGCCGTGATGGCCCCCGCCCCGGCGGAACTTCCGCAGGTTCGCCGGGGTGTCCGGGCAGCACATCATGGTGCCGTCGATCGCGGTGACCAACCGGCCACGCCAGTACACACCCTTCCTGGCCGAGCCGGCGGCTGGGCCACGCAGCAGGTCGAACAGGGCACGCAGCGGCGCCACACCTATCCGGCGCCGTGCTTGGGCCAGCGCGGAGGCAGTGGGTATGGCCACCTTCACCCCATCCAGCCCGGAGATCATCTTCGCCCACACCTGCCCGTACCCCGACTCGGCGAACAGCCCAGCGGCCAGCAACAGGTAGACCACGACCCGCGAGGGCAGGTCCCGCACCCGCGCCTGGACCTTGCCGGTCTCGCCCAGCACGGCGTCGACCATCTCAAACGGCACGACCTGCGTCAGCTCACCCAGATGACCAGGGGCGAACCGGCCTGAAGCGACAGTGACAACACGGGTGATGACAGACTTGGCAGACAGCGGAGCTCCAAGGACAGAGGACGTCTTGTGAGGACGACCCCTCTTACCGGAGCTCCGCTGCCTTTATCGGCACCGACACGCCCGAACGCGCATCCTTGACAACCAGCCACCCCCACTAACTACACGGCTTTGGCACTAGCCGGATCGCCCGCTCCCGCAGCTCATGGGGGTACTTCCTCGGCGCGGCCATCGTTCCTCGCTCCTCCTGGCTTGATGGCTTCCATCAAACCCGGTCCGGGACACCATCGAGCAGACCGGTTCATCAAGAAGGGGGTGCGCTCGGCGGGGTGGCCCGCCAGTACACCGGCACCGCGGGGAAGGTCGACAACTGTCAGGTGGGGGTGTTCCTGGACTACGCCAGCTCGCTCGGGCGGGCCT
>JALZDV010000008.1 GCA_030862345.1 Actinomycetota bacterium
AGTCAATACTGCGGGGCACTATTAGGCTCGGTTCATTCCCGACGAAAAGGATCTCTGTGATCGTCCGCTTGGTTCTGGGCCTGGGTGCCACGCTGGTGGTGGCCGCCTTCGCCGCCCGCCGGATCCTGTTCCTGATCCGCTTGATCCGCGCCGGTCAGCCCACCGCTGGTCGCTGGGACAGAGTCGGCGAGCGGGTCCGGGCACAGCTGACTGAGGTCTTCGGTCAACGCAAGCTGCTGAAGTGGTCGGTACCGGGACTGGCGCACTTCTTCACGATGTGGGCCTTCTTCATTCTGCTGTCGGTCTATCTCGAGGCGTACGGGTCGCTGTTCGACGAGGACTTCCACATCCCGTTGATCGGCAGATGGGCGGTGCTGGGCTTCCTGCAGGACTTCATCGCGGTGGCGGCACTGATCGGCATCATCACGTTCGCCGTCATCCGGCTGCGCAACGATCCGGAACGCAGGCAACGCGCCTCGCGCTTCTACGGTTCCCACACCGGCGGTGCCTGGCTGATCCTGTTCATGATCTCGATGGTCATCGTGACGATGTTCGCCTTCCGCGGGTCGGCGGTGAACACCGGCACTTTCCCGTACGAGTCGGGGGCCCTCGCCTCTGAGTTCGTCGGGTTCCTGCTCAGCGGCCTGAGCGTGGGCACGAACGAGGTCCTCGAGACGATTTTCCTGCTGGCCCACATCGGCGTGATGCTCGCCTTCACGATGATCGTGCTCTATTCCAAGCACCTGCACATCGGTACGGCGCCGCTGAACGTGGCCACCAAGCGGCTGCCCGACGCGCTCGGGCCGCTGCCGGCGATGGAGTCCCAGGGCAAGGTACTCGACTTCGAGGAGGCCGATCCGGAGAAGGACACCTTCGGGCGGGGGAAGATCGAGGACTTCACGTGGAAGGGCTTCCTGGACTTCTCTACCTGTACGGAGTGCGGTCGATGCCAGAGTCAGTGCCCCGCGTGGAACACCGGAAAGCCGCTGAACCCCAAGCTCGTGATCATGGACCTGCGCGACCATATGTTCGCCAAGGCGCCCTACATCCTGGGCAGCAAGGAAGCCGTCGCCGACGAGGTTCCGGACCTCACGAGTTCCACCAACGGGCACGGCGTTCCGGAGGCCGGCTTCCCGCGCATCGAGGGCTCAGGCCCGGCCCAGGCCCATAGACCGCTGGTCGGCACTCTGGAGGAGGGTGGAGTGATCGACCCGGACGTGCTCTGGTCCTGCACGATGTGCGGCGCCTGCGTGGAGCAGTGCCCGGTCGACATCGAGCACATCGACCACATCGTCGACATGCGCCGCTACCAGGTGCTGATCGAGTCATCCTTCCCATCAGAGGCCGGCGTGATGCTCCGCAACCTGGAGAGAAAGGGCAATCCATGGGGCGTCGGCGCTAACACCCGCGAGGAGTGGATGAAGGGGCTCGACTTCGACGTGCCGATCGTCCAGGGGACGATTGAACAGGACGTCGAATACCTGTTCTGGGTCGGCTGCGCCGGCGCCATCGACGACCGGGCCAAGAAGGTCACCCGCGCGGTCGCCGAACTCCTGCACATGGCCGAGGTGAAGTACGCCGTTCTCGGCAATGGCGAGACCTGCTCCGGTGACCCGGCCCGTCGGCTGGGTAACGAGTTCGTCTTCCAGATGCTCGGCCAGCAGAACGTCGAGACTCTCAACGCGACCTTCGCCGACCGGCCGGAAAAGGCCAAGCGCAAGATCGTCGCCACCTGCCCGCACTGCTTCAACTCCCTCGGTCGGGAGTACCCGCAGCTGGGCGGGGACTACGACGTCGTACACCACACCCAGCTTCTCGGGCGCCTCGTCGAAGAGGGTCGGCTCACCCCCGTGACCCCCGTCGACGGGCTGGTGACCTATCACGACCCGTGCTTCCTGGGTCGGCACAACAAGGTCTACACGCCACCCAGGGACATCCTGGCCGCCGTCGAAGGCGTGCGGACCCAGGAGATGCACCGCTGCAAGGAGCGCGGGTTCTGTTGCGGAGCAGGCGGAGCGCGGATGTGGATGGAGGAGAAGATCGGCAAGCGGATCAACGTCGAACGCGTCGACGAGGCCCTATCCCTCAATCCCGACATCGTCTCTACGGCCTGCCCGTTCTGTATCACGATGCTCTCCGACGCGGTGACCGCCAAACAGTCCGACGGCGAAGCCGACAACGTCGAGGTCCTCGACGTGGCGCAGATCCTGCGTCGGTCCTTGTCATGAGCTTCTTGGGTGCCGGCCGGGCCCGCAACGACGCCGAGCTCGAAGCCGGCAATCGGCGCTCTCGAGTGCATTTCGCCAAGGACATCAATGACCAGCGCACGGTCGCGTCCGGCGGAGAGCGACCTGTGCAGCGTCGGCGGCGTACTCCATGGATGCTCCTGCTCATCGCCTCCGGCGTCCTGCTGTTCCTCGGGTTCGCCGGCAATCTCACCGGTCGCGAGGACGTGCCACTGGAAGCCGACTGCGACGACCCGGCCATCGGGGTGGAGACTTCGCGCACTGCCTCGGGTACGCCCCTGCGCTACCGCCTGACCGGCCCCGACGAAGTCGATTACATCGTCACCCTCGACGGCGAACCCGTCCGCGGTGACGGCGGCAGCGCCGTGAACTACGAGCAGACCCTCGCCGGACCCGCGCTACGCCTGCAGCAGTGCCTGAGCCCGACCCTGGTCATCGCCAGCCCAGCGCCCCCGGGCCCGCACGAGCTCGCGATGCTGCGCCTGGAGCTCAACGGGGAGACCACCGAACTCGCGCGGATCACCGTGACGGTCACGGAGTGAGTGGGCGGTGCAGGGGAAGGCCACGAACCAGCTCAGTTCATGTCGTTGGGGTGCGGACCGATCCTGGTTCCGGTCTGCAGTCCGTTGATCGTCGCCATGTCCGCGTCGGTGAGCTCGAAGTCGAAGATCCGGAAGTTGGCGACGATCCGGTCCGGGGTCACCGACTTCGGGATCACGATATTGCCGAGCTGGAGATGCCAGCGCAGGATCACCTGGGCAGGACTCTTGTAGTACTGGTCGCCGATCTGGGCGATGGCCGGATTCTCGAGCACGGCGCCCCTGCATAGCGGGCTCCACGCCTCCGTGGCGATGCCGTGCTGGGCGTGCAAGGACCGGAGTTCAGCCTGCTGGAAGTTGGGGTGCAACTCGATCTGGTTTACCGCCGGGACCGTCTCGGTCTCGTCGAGAACGCGGGTCAGGTGGGCGGGCTGGAAGTTCGAGACTCCGATGGACGTGGTCAGACCGTCAGCCTTGACCGACTCCAGCGCTGTCCAGGTCTCGACATAGTCGTTGTGCAGCGGCATCGGCCAGTGGATGAGAAACAGGTCGATGTAGGACAGCTTGAGCCGCTGCAGGCTTCCCTCGAATGCGTAGCGCGCCGTGTCGTAACCATGCCGGTCGTTGTTCAGCTTGGTCGTCACGTAGATCTCGTCCCGCGGGATGCCCGAGCGCCGGATGGCCAGGCCGACTCCGGACTCGTTGCCGTACATCTGCGCAGTGTCGATGTGCCGGTAGCCGGCCCTGAGAGCGGTGCTGACGGCCTGCTCGGTGTCCTCGGGCGGGACTTTGAAGACGCCGAAGCCCAACTGCGGGATGGTGGCGCCGTCATTGAGCGCGACCGCCGGTTGAGAGTGCGTGGCCATAGTCAACCTGACAGGTGTGCAATCGTGGTGGAGTGGCCGACGAACCGACGCTGAGCCCGCTCGATGGCCGTTACCGACCGATGGTATCGGCCATGGCCGAACATCTGTCCGAACAAGCCCTCAACCGCGGCCGGCTCGAGGTCGAGGTCGCCTGGCTCACCTATCTTGCCGACAGCGGAGTCATTCCGGAGTTGCGGTCGCTGACCGACGCAGAGCAGGAGCTGCTCCGCGCCCTGGTGGCCGACTTCGGATCCGACGAGGTGACCGAACTCGCGGTGATCGAGCACCGCACGGGCCACGATGTCAAGGCAGTCGAGTACTACATCAAGCAGGCCCTGACTGGCACCTCACTCGCCGATGTCGTGGAGTTCGTGCACTTCGGGTGTACGTCTGAGGACATCAACAACCTCGCGTACGGCCGGATGCTGCAGCGGGCGATCACCGAGGTCTGGCTGCCGACCGCCCTCGGCCTGGTCGGCGACCTCCGCGACCTCGCTCAAGCCCAGCGAGAACAGCCGATGCTGTCCCGTACGCACGGGCAGCCGGCGACACCGACGACGGTCGGCAAGGAGATCGCAGTATTCGTACACCGGCTGGACCGGCAGCTCATCCGGATCCAGGACCAGGAGTATCTGGGCAAGTTCAACGGTGCCACCGGGACGTACGGCGCCCAGCACATCGCAGCACCCGACGTCGACTGGATCCAGATGAGCCGGGGCTTCGTGCAAAGCCTCGGGCTTACCTGGAACCCGCTGACCACGCAGATCGAGTCGCACGACTACATGTGCGAGCTGTTCGCCGACGTGGCCCGATTCAACGGAATCCTGAACAACCTCAACACCGACATGTGGAGCTACATCAGCCTCGGCCTGTTCAAGCAGAAGGCGACCGCGGATGCCGTCGGGTCCTCGACGATGCCGCACAAGATCAATCCGATCCGGTTCGAGAACTCCGAGGCAAACCTCGAGGTCAGCAACTCGCTCCTGCATGTTCTGCAGACGTCGCTGATCACCTCGCGGATGCAGCGCGATCTCAGCGATTCCTCGATGCAGCGCAACATCGGCCCCGCCCTGGGGTATGGGCTGATCGGGATAATGAACACCAGAGCCGGGCTGCGCAGTGTCGATGTCGACGCCGATGTGCTGGCCGCCGAACTGGGCGACGCGTGGGAGGTGCTCGGCGAGGCGGTGCAGTCCGTCATGCGCCGCGCCGGGCTGGACCAACCCTACGAACGGCTCAAGGATCTGACCCGGGGGCAGCGCACCAGCCGGGAGAGCCTGCGGAAGTTCATCCTCGCCCAGGGGCTGCCGGCGGAGGACGAGAAGCGGCTGCTTGAGTTGACGCCGGCTGGCTACACCGGTCTGGCCAGCCAGCTGGTCGATGTCATCGACGTGCCCGCGCCGGATTGACCGGAGGGTCCGAACTCAGGCAATCACCGCATCGGTCATCCGCGCGAGTGTGCGCATCTTGTTGACCGCGTCCAGGGCAGCGACCTTGTAGGACTCGGCCAGAGTTGGGTAGTTGAAGACCGCGTCCACGAGATAGTCCACCGTGCCACCGCACCCCATTACCGTCTGTCCAATGTGGACCAGCTCGGTCGCGTTCGACCCGAAGACGTGGACGCCGAGCAGGCTGCGGTTCTCCGCATGCACCAGGAGCTTCAGCATTCCGTACGAGTCGCCGAGAATCGCCCCGCGCGCCAACTCGCGGTAGCGAGACACCCCTACCTCGAACGGGATCGACGATTCAGTCAGTTCGTCCTCGGTGCTGCCGACGTAGGAGATCTCCGGGATCGTGTAGATGCCGATGGGCTGCAGTTGGCTCAGTGTTCCCACGACCGACTCGTCGCAGGCGTGATATGCCGCGCGGCGGCCCTGCTCCATCGACGTGGCAGCCAGCGCCGGAAAACCGATGACATCACCGACGGCATAGATGTGCGGAACCGAGGTGAGGTAGTTCTCGTCGACGACGATCCGGCCGCGGTCGTCGGCCTCCAACCCTGCATTGCCCAACTCCAGGCCGTCGGTGACTCCCTGCCGCCCAGCCGAATACATAACCGTGTCGGCGGGGATCTTCTTGCCGCTCTCCAGTTCGGTCAGCGTGCCCGAACCATGTCGGCTGACACTGGCAACCGACTCCCGGAACCGGAAGGTGACCGCTATATCACGCAGCTGGTACTTCAGCGCCTCGACGATCTCGAGGTCACAGAACTCGAGCATCCGGTCACGTCGCTCGACGACGGTGACCTTCGTCCCGAGCGCGGCGAACATCGAGGCGTACTCGATGCCGATGACGCCCGCGCCGACGACGACCATGGAGGGTGGGATGTGGTCGAGCTCGAGGATCTGGTCGGAATCGACGATCTTCGCGCCGTCGAATTCCACGGTTTCCGGCCGAGCCGGCCGGGTGCCGACGGCGACCACGAAGCGCTCAGAGGTGACCTTGCGGTCCGATCCGTCCTCCGATGTCACAGCCACCGTGTGATCATCGAGGAAGCGGGCGGTTCCGGGGATCAGCGCGACGTGGTTGCGGCCCAGCTGGCTGCGGATCACGTCGATCTCGCGGCCGATGACGTGCTGGGTTCGGGCGGACAGGTCCGCGACGTTGATGTCCTCCTTCAGCCGGTAGGAGTGGCCGTACAGTTCCCGCTGGTTGAGGCCGGTCAGGTAGAGGATCGCCTCGCGCATGGTCTTGGACGGGATCGTCCCGGTGTTGATGCAGACACCGCCCACCATGTGCTTCTTCTCGACGATGGCCGTGCGGCGGTCCAGCTTGGCTCCGGCGATGGCCGCCTTCTGGCCGCCCGGACCCGAACCGATGACGAGCAGGTCGTAGTCGTACACGTGCGCCTCCCAGGGTTTGTGCGCGGGTACTTGCTCAGTCTGTCGGTTTGCGCAAGAAACTGGTCAGTTGCCGCATGGTCTGGCTGCGGCAACTGACCGGTTAGTGGGAGCAGCGGGCGCGTCGCTGCCCACCCGCGAAACCGGGTCGGCCCATCTCTAACCTGATGGCTCGTCGGGGGCCGGAACGGTGGGAGTGCGCGTACGTGACTTTGATCGAAGCCTGGCCGGGCCGGCCTTACCCGTTGGGGGCGACCTACGACGGGACGGGGACCAACTTCTCGCTGTTCTCCGAGGTGGCCGAGCGGGTCCAGCTGTGCTTGTTCGACGCTGAGGGGAACGAGCACTGCATCGAGCTCACCGAGGTGGACGCATTCTGCTGGCACGCCTATCTGCCTCGAATCGGTGTAGGTCAGCGTTACGGGTTCCGGGTACACGGGCCGTGGAGTCCGAACCAGGGCAGCAGGTGCAATCCGAACAAGCTGCTGATCGACCCGTACGCGAAGGCGCTGGAAGGCAACGTCGACTGGTCCAACGCGTGCTTCACCTACGACTTCGACGACCCGCAATCACCCAACGACGAAGACAGCGCGCCGCACGTCCCCAAGGCGGTAGTGATCAGCCCGTACTTCGACTGGGGTTCCGACCGGGCGCCCGACGTTCCACTGCACGACTCGGTGATCTACGAGGTGCACCTCAAGGGTTTCACCCAGACCCAGCCGGACATCCCCGAGCTGGAGCGGGGCACCTACGCCGGCCTCGCGCACCCGGTGGCGATCGACTACCTCAAGTCGTTGGGCGTGACGGCCGTCGAGCTCCTCCCGGTCCACCAGTTCGTGCACGACTCGCATCTTGTCGACCGCGGGCTGCGCAACTACTGGGGGTACAACTCGATCGGGTTCTTCGCTCCGCACAACGAGTACAGCTCCGCCGGCGACGACGGGTCTCAGGTGGCGGAGTTCAAGTCGATGGTCCGCGCACTGCACGAAGCCGGCATCGAGGTGATCCTCGACGTGGTCTACAACCACACCGCCGAGGGCAACCACATGGGTCCGATGCTGTCCTTCCGCGGCATCGACAACAGCGCCTACTACCGGCTCGTCCCCGACGACAAAACCTTCTACTACGACACCACGGGTACCGGGAACAGCCTCAACATGGCCCACCCGCACTCCCTCCAGCTGATCTTGGACTCCTTGCGGTACTGGGTGACCGAGATGCACGTGGACGGGTTCCGCTTCGACCTGGCTGCCACCCTGGCCCGCCAGTTCCACGAGGTCGACAAGCTGTCGGCGTTCTTCGACCTGGTGCAGCAGGATCCGGTGATCAGCCAGGTCAAGCTGATCGCCGAGCCTTGGGACGTCGGGGAGGGTGGGTACCAGGTCGGCAACTTCCCGCCGCAGTGGTCGGAATGGAACGGTCACTACCGCGACACCGTGCGCGACGTCTGGCGCGGTGCGCCTGCCGTCGTCGGGGAGCTCGCCTCCCGACTGACCGGGAGTTCCGATCTTTACCAGGCTGATTCGCGTCGGCCGTCGGCCAGCGTCAACTTCGTCACCGCCCACGACGGCTTCACCCTGGCCGACCTGGTGTCCTACAACGAGAAGCACAACGAGGCAAACGGTGAGGGTGGGCAGGACGGCGAGAACCACAATCGATCGTGGAACTGTGGGATCGAAGGACCGACCGACGATCCCGACGTGCTCGCCCTGCGCGGCCGCCAACAACGCAACCTGCTGACCACGCTGTTGCTGTCCCAAGGTGTTCCGATGCTGCTGGGCGGCGACGAGATCGGCCGGAGCCAGGGCGGCAACAACAACGCCTATTGCCAGGACAACGAGATCTCCTGGTTCGACTGGGAGAACACCGACACCGCATTGCTTGCCTTCACCAGGAAGCTGATCGCGCTGCGCCGAGAGCATCCGGTGTTCTGTCGGCGCCGGTGGTTTCAGGGTCGTCCGTTGCGGGGCACCGCAGACATCCTGTGGCTGCGCCCGGATGGGGTCGAGATGACCGAGGACGACTGGACTGCCCATGAGGTCTCGGTCGGCCTGTTCCTGAACGGTGCGGCGATCACCAGTCCCGGTCCGCGTGGTGAGCGGGTCATCGACCGGTCATTCCTGCTGCTGATCAATGCCTCCGCCGAGCCGCGGAAGTGGACGATCAGCGGTTCCTGGGGCCAGGACTGGGAGTGCCTCCTCGACACCGCGGTTCCTTCGGAACCGGCTACCGAGCACGTCGGGGTGCGCGGAGACCTCGTCGTGACCGACCGCTCCGTCGTTCTGCTGCGCCGTGTCGAACCCGTGGAGGCTTGAGGCCGCCATGGCCCGAGCACCGCTGTCGACCTATCGCCTGCAGCTGAACCCGGCGTTCAGCTTTGACCACGCCGCCGAGATCGTCGACTACCTCGCCGACCTCGGGGTGTCACATGTCTATCTCTCGCCGATCCTGCAAGCCGCACCCGGATCGACTCATGGGTACGACGTCGTCGACCCCGAACGACCCAGCGAGGATCTCGGGGGGGTGGAGGGGTACGCCCGGCTGACCGCCGCCATTTCTGCAGCCGGCCTCAAACAGGTGCTCGACATCGTTCCCAACCACATGGCCATTCCCGGGCCTGAGAACCGGTGGTGGTGGGACGTTCTCGAGAACGGCCCGTCGTCATTATGGGCCGACCATTTCGACGTCACCTGGGACCCACCGGAAGCCAAGCTGCGCAACACGTTGCTGATGCCGATCCTCGGGGACCACTACGGCCGGGTCCTCGATCGGGGCGAGATCACCGTCGAACGCGACGGCCCAGTCTTCACGATCCGGTACTTCGACCACCGATTGCCGGTCTCGCCCAGGACTCTGGAGACGATCCTCGGCCCAGCGGCCGTGGCCAGCGGGGACGACGAGCTTGCCTTTCTCGGCGGCGCATACCGGCGCTTGCCCCCGGCGACCCGGACCGATCCAGCCGCAATGGCCGAGCGGCGGCGTGATGCCGGCGTCCTCCGCGAGCAGTTGCGCCGACTGTTATCCGACCGTCCCGGTCTTGGGGGTGCGATAGATCGCAGCCTGGCGGCTCTGAATGCCGACATCGACGCTCTGGATCACTTCCTGGAGATCCAGAACCACCGCATCGCCTTCTGGCGTACAGCTGGTCGCGAACTGGACTACCGCCGGTTCTTCGACATCGACACATTAGTCGGCCTGCGGGTCGAGGATCCGGAGGTCTTCGATCACACCCACCGGCAGATCCTCTCCTGGGTGCGCGAAGGGGCCGTCGATGGCCTCCGCGTGGACCATCCGGACGGTTTGCGCGATCCCGAGGGCTACGCCCGCCGCCTGTCCGAGGCCACCGGCGGAATCTGGACGGTCGTGGAGAAGATTCTCGAGCCGGGTGAGTACCTTCCCGAGTCGTGGCCGGTCGCCGGCACGACCGGATACGACCGGCTGAACCTGATCGGAGGGCTGTTCGTCGACCCGGCCGGGAAAGAGCCGCTGACGTTGTCGTACGGCGAACTCACCGGCGCTTCGACCGATTTCGCTGCCGTGCAGCGGGAGGCCAAGCAGTGGGCGGTCCGTGAGCTCCTTGCCGCGGACGTCAACCGACTCTCCGACCTGCTCGTGTCGGTCTGCGAGGACCGTCGGCACCAGCGGGACCGTACGCGGCACGAACTGCATGATGCTCTGGAGGAGTTGCTGGCTGCATTCTCGGTATATCGCACCTACGTCCATGCCGAGGAAGGTCTTGTTCGCCCATCTGACATCCACCACGTCGAGGCAGCCTGCGCGACCGTCGCCGAGCGACGCCCCGACATCGATGCCGACCTGCTCGCCTTCTTCGCCGACCTGTTGCTGCTGCGCCTGAAGGAGATGACCGCGGCCGAGCAGGACTGGGT
>JALZDV010000062.1 GCA_030862345.1 Actinomycetota bacterium
CTATGACACCGAGGTCTTTGCTCTTCAGTCCCGCCATATCCGACTACGTCCTGGCCCACACCGAACCGCCCGACGACGTGATGACCGCGCTGATCGCCGAGACCGCCGATATGGCCGAGGTCAGCATGCAGATCGGTCCCGACCAGGCCGCGTTCATGGCGCTCCTGGTCCGGGCGGTCAATGCCAAACGGGCGATCGAGATCGGAACATTCACGGGTCTGTCGGCCCTGTCGGTGGCCCGAGCCCTGCCCGAGGACGGCTCGCTGCTGTGCTGCGACATCAATGCGGAGTGGACTTCGATCGCCCGCCGCTATTGGGAGCAGGCCGGGGTCTCGGAGCGGATCGAGTTGCGCCTCGGGCCGGCTGCCCAGACGCTCGAGGATCTCCCCGCCGAACCGACGTTCGACTTTGCCTTCGTCGACGCGGACAAGACCGGGTACAAGGGGTACGTCGATGCCCTGTATCCGCGGATGCACACAAACGCGCTCGTCTTGTTGGACAACGTGTTGCGCGGCGGACGGGTCCTGGCGCAGAGCGAGGCTAGCGCGGACGACGAAGCGGTGATCGCACTCAATGACCAACTCATCACAGACCGACGTTGGGAGACAGTTCTACTCCCGCTCGCCGACGGTCTGACCCTCCTCCGTAAGCGGTGAACGCGGCGCGCGTCATCGAAGGCCGAACGTCTTGTCCCAGATCTCCGGGGAGGTGAGTTCGGGCAACGCTGCCTGGTACTGCTCGGCCAAGGCGGGCCAGTCCCGAGCGGCCCGCTGATGCAGGGCGATCGAGCGCCGCAACATGGAGCGGAAGGTCTGCGGATCCCGCTGGTACCAGGACTGAGCCGTCCCATCCGCCGTAGTCACCAGAGCCGAGTCGTACCGCGAAAGCATCCACCAGCGGGTGTCCATCGCCGCGATCGAGGCCTCGGGATGCACCCGGGAACTCTCCCGGACGTCGCGAAACTGACGAAGCGCTCCGGTGGCGGCTGTCGTCACGATCGCGCGCAGACTCTTGGGCAGTTCGACAGTCTTACCGCGCTTCGGTGGACGGACTCGGCGCGGGGCCGGAAAGGCGTCAAGAGCACGTTGGGTACGGGCATCTGAGAATTCCGCCCTGGTGGCCCGCACCTTGGCCAGGCCAGTAGGCAGGTCCTCGTGGAGCCGGTCCGGCCCATCCAGGACATCCTCAAGTGCCTGCAGCCGCAGTTCGACAGCGGAGTACTGCAGGGCCAGCAAGTGCTTGAGGTCCCCGCGCAGGCTCCACGAGATCAGATTGCCACCACGGGGATAGGGCGAGTTGAGCAGCGCGACGACCCAGCGGTTGCGCTGATGGTAATAGGCCTGCCAGTCGGTCGTGTCGTCCTTGTCCATCCAGGGGACATGCCAGACGGCCGCTCCCGGAAAGGTGACAGTCGGAAATCCGGCTTTGCCGGCGCGGAGCCCGAACTCCGCGTCATCCCACTTGATGAACAGCGGCAGGCTCAACCCGATCTTGTCGATCACCTCGAGCGGGATCAGGCACATCCACCAGCCGTTGTAGTCGACGTCGAACCGTTTGTGCACCCAGGCGGTGGCGCGCAGGTTCTTCACCGCGAAGTTGTGCGCCTGCGTGGTGCCGTTGACCGGGCCCCAGAAGAACAACCACTCCTTGACCGTCTCGGCCCAGGAGTGCAGCACCGAACGCTCGTACATGTTGAACATGTGCCCACCGACGATGGTCGGCGTACGGCATTCGTCGGCGAAGGCGACCGCCCGGGCGATCCCCTCCGGCTCCAGCACGATGTCGTCGTCGAGCAGCAGTACGTACCGGCTCCTTCCGACCGCGAGAGCCTCGCGCATCCCACGGGAGAATCCACCCGAACCGCCGAGGTTTCGCTGGTGGATGACCCGCAGCTTGCCCTTGAGCCCGGCGTCGCACTCGGCGAAGTCCGGCTGGTCGACCACATTGTCGGTGCCCTGGTCCATGACCAGGACCTCGTCCAGTAGATCCAGCAGACCTTCGGCGGCCGCGATCTGGCGCAGTTGTGCCGCGCAGTAGTCGGGCCGGTTGTACGTCGTGATCGCTATCGTCGTACCGCCGCGGCTGCGCCCGCTGTCGGCGACCGACCATTCTGCGGACTCCAGCACCGCCGGTTCGTGCCCGGCCACCATGTCGAACCAGTACCAGCCGCCGTCCCCGAACGGCGCCAGCGACAGGTCGAGTTGCAGGACGCCGTCGATCACCTGGGTCGCGGCCACTCGCTCGGTCGCACCACGGGGATTAGAGCGGTACACGATCACCAGCGGCTCGCCCGAGACACGTACCGTCAGCCGCACGCTGGACACATCGGTCCACCGGCGCCAGTACGCGGCGGGAAAGGCGTTGAAGTACGTCCCGAACGAGATCCGTTCGCCAGCCGGTAGTTCCAAGCTGCGCCGGCCACGGATGAAGTCACCGTGGGTCGGGGTGAACATGACCGGGGTCGCAACCCAGTCCTGCTTGTTGGGCTTCTCCGGATCTATCCGGGTCAGCGGGTCAACGCCGATGAACGGGGTGAAGTCGAGGTAGAGCGGCATCGTGTCGAGGTCGCCATCCTCGGGAAACACCACCCTGGCGACCACTCTGCGCGGACTTCGCTCTTCTGCGGATGGCGTTTCGATGCTGGCCGGTTCAGCCTGGGGTAGGGCTGGTTCCTGGACGCTTGTGCTCATAGGCGGTTGCGGTCCTCCTACGACCGGGCCGAAGGCCACTCGTCGACAAGTCTGGGACGCAGGTCGCGAGGCATCCGCTCGTGCGGGCGCGAAGACTTCGACCCTGTCCCCAGACTAGACCAGCCACTCTCGGCTCCGGTGCCGTAGGCACTACCGTGCCCGCAGGCGGGTACGGCCGAGTGCCCCGATCGACGACGCTGGGAGAGGTTGGTCATGGCAGTCGCCGAGGACGACGCCGTGGACGGTTTCGCGATCACCGCAAGTCGTGAGTCCGGGGTTTGGCGGTGTGGCGTCCTGCCGCCGGCGGTACTGGACAGCGTAGAGAGCTGCATCCGGGCCACGCGCCAGCAGCCCGGCGATGGCGGAGCACTGGGCTTGGTGAACATCAGCGACGAGTTCTTCGTGGTGATCCGGGCGGTCGGCGGGGGCGAGAACGTCCGGCTGCTCCTCTCCGATGCGACCGCGGCCCTGGACTGGGACTTCGCAGCCGATGTCGCGCAGCGCCTCGACGAGGACGTCGACGAGGACAGCGCCGACGAACTGTGGCCGATCGGTGACCTAGGCATCCTCGAGGACCTCGGCCTGCCCGCGGATGAGTTACGGATGATCGTGGATGACCTCGACCTCTATGCCGATGAGATGCTGGGTCTGATCGCCCGCCGGCTCGGCTTCGCCGAAGAGTTCGCCCGGGCATTGGACACCCTGCCCCGGTAATGACGCTGCATTCGGGGTACGAGCCGGCGATGCTGACCGCCCTCGAACTGGCGGCGAGGGCACCCTCCTGGGGTGACGTCCCGGTCGGTGCCGTGGTGCTCGATGCTGGCGGTGCGGTGCTGTCCGCCGCGGCCAACGAACGAGAACTGCGCAGTGATCCGACGGCGCATGCCGAGATCCTTGCCCTGCGAGCGGCCGCCCGGATCGGCCGATCATGGCGACTGACCGGTGCCACGCTCGTGGTCACCCTGGAACCTTGCACGATGTGTGCCGGGGCCGCTGTCCTGGCCCGAGTGAGCCGGATCGTGTTCGGCGCGCGCGATCCCAAGGCTGGGGCGACCGGCTCGTTGTGGGACGTGGCGCGTGATCGCCGGCTGAACCACCGGCCAGAGGTCCTCGGCGGGCTCCGTGCCGAGGAGTCCACGCGGCTGCTGGCGGCTTTCTTCGCCGAGCACCGGCCGGACCCGTGACCTGGCCGGATGGGTAGGCTCGCCGGCGGTGGCGTGTCCGAGCGGCCTAAGGAGCACGCCTCGAAAGCGTGTGAGGGTTAACGCCCTCCGTGGGTTCAAATCCCACCGCCACCGCCAAGCCCCCGGCTGGGGTTTACATGCCCAGGCGTCGGGAAACGAGTCAGCAAGGTCGGGTGGACACCCGGGGAAAATCCGGCCCAGGCGTCGCGGGTCCAATACGAGCGCCCGCGACGCCGCCGGCCGGGCGCTGGTAGCGGTACAATGAATTCGGCTCAATCTGCAACCGCCTGGAGCGGATGCGATTGCCGGCTTCTGAGGCTGCAGCCCCGGCGGCGAGCGAACGCCGATCAGCAGGGGTTTCGATGAACGCACAAGCCGCACTGGAGCCGATGCAGGCATTCGCTGAGCTCGGCCGGATTCACCTGCGCGATAACAACATGTCCCAGGTCCTGGGCCGCATTTCGGACCTGGCCAAACGCACCATTTCCGCTGCCGAGGAAGTGTCGGTGACGCTCATGCATGCAGATCAGGCCAGCACCGCCGCCTTCACCGGTGACCTTGCCCTGCACCTGGACGAAAGCCAGTACGAAACGGGCGGCGGACCGTGCCTGGCCGCGGCGGCGGGCGGGGAGACCATGCACGTCAGTGATATGGCCACCGAAGACCGCTGGCCCGACTACACGCCGGAGGC
This sequence comes from Actinomycetota bacterium, assembly GCA_030862345.1. GTDB lineage: Bacteria > Actinomycetota > Actinomycetes > Mycobacteriales > Geodermatophilaceae > JACCQS01. Next base: position 4,566 of record JALZDV010000062.1, read on the forward strand.
GCTGCGCCTAGGCGCACGCAGCTCGATCTCGGTGGGAATCCCCGTACAGCAGACCGTAACCGGCGCGCTGAACGTCTACTCGACTCGGGCAGATGCCTTCGATGACGAGGCGGTGCAACTGGCCGGCGCGTTCGCCAGCTACGCGGCCGTTGCCCTGGCCAACGCCCACCTCTACGCCAGCACCGCCGCCCTGGCCGGTCAGATGAAGGACGCCATGGCCACCCGCGCCGTGATCGAGCAGGCAAAGGGCATTCTCGTCTCGCAGCGAGGGTGCACCCCTGACCAGGCCTTCGACATCCTGGTACGGGCCTCGAAGAACGCCAATCGCAAACTGCGAGAAATCGCCGAGGCCATGGTGGAGAAGTCACAGCACGCGTGACCGGCTACGGCCGAAGCCGGCCCGCGACGACGCGTTGTCGGGTCAGGGAAGTCCGGTTAGGTCTGGATGTCCTCGCGTCGCTGCTCCAGCCGCTGCCGCAGGGCGGCCAAGTTGTGATCGACGATGGCCCAGCCTTGACCTGAGCTGGCTTGGTGAGGCATCGGCGACCATTCGTACAGCGCGTTGTCCAATTTCTGGAGCTCCTCGACCAGAGGATCGGTTCCATCCCGCCCGCGCCGTTCGGTATCCAACGTTTTCAGGATGAGGCTCAAACCCTCCAGGTAGGCAAGCGCGGAATCCAGGTCTCTGGCAGCGACAGGCACCTCACGGCTCATGGCCGAATCCTAGGGGCGTTGTGGGTGGGGCTGCCGGCCGTCCCGACCCGCAGGCGCGGGCCGGGACCGGCAGGGGCGAGGTGCTGCGGTTTCGCAGTCGCCACGCGTCATCGATCACCTCGGGGCATCACCTGGCCCTTCTGTGCTGTCGATCATCGACGATCTCCTGATCCGGTAGCGCCGTGCGTGACGTGCTGGCTCAGGCGTCGATCATCTGGCGATCCTGCTTGGCTCCCTGCGTGATCGAGATCTTGCGTGGCTTGGCCTTCTCGGCCACCGGGATCCGCAGCGAGAGCACGCCTCCCGCATAGCTGGCCTGCACCTTCTCAGTGTCCAGGTTGTCGCCCAGGATCAGCTGACGGCTGAACACGCCGCGCGGGCGCTCGGCGGCGAGCAGCTCGTAGTCACCGTTCAAGTTGGGCCGTTCGGCCCGGACCGTCAGGACGTTGCGTTCCACGTCCAGGTCGACCGACTCGGGGTCCACACCGGGCAGGTCGAACTCCACGACGAACTCCTCCCCTTCCCGCCAGGCGTCCATCGGCATTGCTGTCGGCCGGGAAACAGTGCCCTGGCTACCGAGGAACTGCTGGGTCAAGCGGTCGAGTTCGCGGAACGGATCGGTACGCATCAACATCGGGTTCCACCTCCGTATAGACAGTCAGTTGTCGATGCCCTATCCATAGGTCCCGGCTGCAGTATGTGTGTCAAC
>JALZDV010000067.1 GCA_030862345.1 Actinomycetota bacterium
GCGGTCCTGGCAGTCGAAGCGGTGAAGGAACCGCAACTGATCGGGCCGTCCAAATCGGCGAACAATCCCACCGCCACGGGGAACACCCGCTGCAAGTGCGCGCGCAGCTGGTTGCTCAGCGCGACCCGGTGAGCGACGAGGTCCTTGCGGGCGCGGCAGGTCGCGCGCAACGCGACCGTCGCCGGCGTGTCCGGAGTCAACGGGCGATGCCGGGCCCGGTCGGTGCGCAGCGTGTCGGCCAGCACGAAGGCATCGAACCGATCGTCTTTGTTGCCGGCCGAGCCGTAGCGCCCACGCAGGTTCTTCAACTGGTTCGGGCTGATCACCACCACGATCACCCCGGCGGCGAGCAGGGCGTCCACGACCGGACCGTCCGGGCGCTCGATCGCGACCTCGCCCACTCCCGCCGACGCCAACGCGGCGATGAGCTCGCGCAACCCAGCGGCGTGGTGCACGACAGTGAACCGGTGTACCTGCCGACCCGTGGCGTCTACCACCGCGACCGCGTGGTCATCTCGGGCCCAATCGATTCCAGCGGTCACTCCGTTCGCGGGTGCGGCGGGCAGGGTCGTTGGGCCATGCTGCATCACAGCCTCCTCGCTGCTAGCCCAGGGGGAGGCACCCACATCGGTGCCAGGACACGGCTGCCGGTTCGCTCACTGATCGGCGCTCGATGGCGCTCAACCCTGTCGACGGTCGGCGCGTCCCGGAACACCGCCGGGCCCCGCAGAACTCACAGTGGACGTCGAAGCGTCAAGCGAGCAGGGCGATGACCCGGCGGCACCTGGGGTGCATCGGTGGCCGATCTACAACCACCGACCTGACAAGGGTGCACCAGTGAGCGCGCAACGTGTCCGGGCGTGGAGCCGCCAAATGCGCGAGGTCCACGAGCGTCTACGGGCAGCTCTGTCCTTGTCTCGGCAAGCGCTGGAGGACGGTGGGCACCTCGACTCGCTGACCCGCGAGACGCTGCTGTACTGCTGGGGGTTCTGCACCGCCCTCAGGGGTCACCACCGCAGCGAGGACCAGGTGCTCTTCCCGCGGCTGAGCGGGGCCCACCCCGACCTCGTGCCCGTGATCAGCCAGCTCATCCAGGATCACAACATGATCGCGCACCTGATCGGCGAGCTCGAACGCTCGCTGGACAGCGGCACCACGACGGTGGACAAGCTGCGCCACCTCGACGGCATCGAGGCCGTGATGGAGACCCACTTCCGGTATGAGGAACGGCGCCTCCTCGCCGTCCTCGACGATGTCGCGGACGAGAGCCTCACCGCCACCGACCTCTTCGGTCCCCTCGCCTAGCAGGTCAACCGGCTCATCGACGTCATGGTCGAGGTGCTGGGCCGGATTGGCGCGTTGCGGTACCAGGGCGTCTCGCGACACGCCGGTCTTGCGGTCAGGTCCTCGTGGGCATGCCGAGGGGCACGCTCCTCGCGGGGCACTCGCAGTGAAGCGTTATGGGGTCACGGCCGGAACGAACCGCCGGTGTCCTTCCCGAACGGCGATGGCAAGTCGTTCGGGCAACGTCCCCCCACGTGCGGGGTGCCGGGAAACTTGACCGGGTCGGAGCCGTCGGCACAGAACGCGGTGATCAGGCCGATGTCGAATTCATCGGGAGCGCGATCGAACTCGTCGTCAGCCCGCTGCACGATGGCGGTGAGCGACTCCGTGATGACGTCGTTGAACTGGAACGCGAGGGTTTGGCGGTAACGTAGGTTCACCGGGTTCTCGAGTTCAGGCCTCAGGTCGTCCCGGATGAGAAGCAGGCGGATAGCGCGGTATCCGACGTTGTGGTCGACGTCAGCGTGGGCGAGCCCGAAGCCTGATTCGGTCAATGGACCTGAGCCCAGGACTTCGCCAGGTGTGGGGTCCGGAACTCCTCGTCGCACTCCTGCGGGGTAACCGTCGATCTGCGTGTCGACAGATAGGCAGTCGTAGATGTCGTTGGGCGCCTGGTATGCCGAGGTGTTGGCCGGGCAGGTCTCAGGTTGAGAGCCGGGCGGCAGCGGCGTGGCCCGTGGTAGTGCTGGCGTCGCGGGAGAGACGTAGGTCGACCAGACGCCCACCCCGACCTGGCCATCCTTGAGATAGAGAGCGCCGTTGGAGAAGTCGGCCCGACGGCTGCCGTACGTCGCGGCGGATTCGCCATCGTTGTCGATCTCGTCGCTGACGGGAACACCGATGTCGCTTTCTTCGTAGTCGAGCTCGGCGTACTTGGCGAACATCGCTTCACCAAGGTAGTGAGCACCGCCGATGGCGCTGGAGTAGATACCTCCGCCTCCCGTGAATTCGACACGTGTGGCGTCGGAAGCAGCTCGAGCGTTCGACGCCTCCGGTGGGGCGATCGGGTTGCCCAGGCCCCCCTCGGGGCCGCCGAGCTCCTGGTACTTGGCCAGGATCGGGCCGCACAACTCGACGTCGGCGAAGGTCTCGCAGGCGGTCGTCTCAGTCGGGCTGGCATACGCTGATGCAGCCAATCCGCTGACACACGTCCCCGCAGC
>JALZDV010000077.1 GCA_030862345.1 Actinomycetota bacterium
CCGTTCACCCGTCGACCGGAGTGGCCGGAACCGCCGGGCGAAGCCAGCCGCCCGCCGGGCCAGGGTGAGTCTGCGCCGCGGCCCGCACTGCCTGTGCCCGCAAGGCCGTTACCGCGGCAGCCGGATCCTCGGCGCCGTACACCGCCGAGCCCGCGACGAAGACATCGGCACCGGCCTGCGCGGCCTGCTCGATGGTGTCCGGGCTGATCCCGCCGTCGACCTCGATGAACAGCGTGAGGTGGCCGGATTGGACCAACTCGCGGGCCCGGCGCACCTTGGGCAACACCTCGGAGATGAAGCTCTGACCGCCGAAGCCCGGCTCCACGGTCATCACCAGCAGGGTGTCGAACTCAGTCAGGATGTCGAGGTAGGGATCCAGCGGGGTGCCGGGCTTGAGCGCCAGACCGGCCAGCGCACCGGCGCTTCGCAGCGAGCGTGCCACCTGCACCGGGTCGGCGGCGGCCTCCACGTGAATGGTCACATTGCGGGCACCGGTCTCGGCGTACGGCGGTGCCCACCGGTCCGGATCTTCGATCATCAGGTGGCAGTCGAGCGGGATCTCGGTGGCCGCGCGCAGGCTCCGTACGACCGGCAGGCCCAGGGTCAGGTTGGGAACGAAGTGGGCATCCATCACGTCGACGTGCAACCAGTCGGCGCTGGACACGGCAGCGGCCGCCTCGGCCAGCCGCGCGAAGTCGGCGGACAGGATGCTCGGCGCGATCAGCATCTCGACACGGTCCACGAAGCCGGAGTCTAGGTGAGCGCCCGCAGCCGCCCCGGCACGTGCGAATGGCCGCTCTCAAGTGAGCTTCGACAGCTCGCCAGCATTTCGTCCGCGCGGGAGCGCTCACCCCATGCAGACACGCGCTCAGTCGCCGCGTTCGCGGGCCCGCCGCTTTCCCTCGTGCATCGCCTGTACCCGGGCGACCGGGATCTCCCGTCCCTCGGCTACCAGCGCTGAGCTGAGCCGCTGGGGCTCGGGCATCCGATCGGCCCACGGATCACCCTCGGCGAGGGTCCGCGCCGCGGTGCGCACCGTGAAGTCCGTTGGCACGACGTCGTCGAGTTGGTCCCACGCCACGGGGAACGAGACCGGTGCCCGCGGCCGGACCCGCGGGCTGTAGGCCGCCACCACAGTCGCCCCACCCGAGCGCGTGGAGTCCAGGAAGACCTTGCCTTCCCGCTCATCGCGGACATAGGCCGTCGTTGCCAGGTCGGGGTCGAGCCGCTCGGCGCGGGCGGCGAGGGCTCGGGTTGCCGCCGCCACCTCCTCGGCCGTGGTTTCCGCACTGATCGGTACGTACACGTGGACGCCCTTGGCCCCACTGGTCTTGGCCGCGCCGACGAGGTCGGCATCGGCCAGCGCCTGGTGCACCAGGTGCGCGGCCCGTACAGCCGCGCCGAACCCATCCCCGGCCGGCGGGTCGAGATCGATAACCAGATATGTCGGACGATCCCAGTGCGGCACGCGGACCAGGGTGGGGTGGTACTCGATCGCACGTTGATTGGCGAACCACAACAGCGTGGCGCGGTCATTGCACAGGGCGTAGGACACCTCACGCTTCGATGCCTCGGCCCACACCGGAACGGTCTGCACCCACGGCGGGGTGTACTTAGGGACGTTCTTCTGCATGAACGATCGGCCGCGCAGCACCCGTACGACAGACAGTGGTCGGTCCGCCAACTCGCCGAGAATCGGCTCGGCAACGGCATCCAGGTAGTCCACGAGATCGCGTTTCGTCGCCTGCGCTCCGTCGAACAGCAAATCATCGAGATTGGTCAGCGACACTCCCTGTCGTACGTCGCCGCCGGTCATCGATCCACCCTTATCTCCGGTCCTCGATTGGGCGACCGAAGGCGACTGCGTGGACGACGGACTCGGGGGTGGTGGAGCGCAATTCGGCACCTCGACGAACACCGAGCGCATCGTTCGCGGTTGAGAACACTAGGCGCAGTGCAACGAAGACCGTATCCACCAGCTTCCAGCCCGATCGTCATCTGAGCAGCCTTGTCATTTCCGGCGAGCCGAGCAGCTCGGCCAGCGCGGGATTGTCGATATCGGCGCCCAAGAGCCGGGCCGAGGCGAGCGCAGCCTGATCTCCGAGCCGGTATCGATGCAGCTGGGCCCGCACCACGAGTTCCCGCATGTCGCAGCGGGCGGCCAGCGCAGCCAACGTCACGACCAGTGTCTCGGCGCGGTTGTGCTCGCCTTGGTCCAGGGCGGTGCTGATCACCGCGTCCAAGACGTGGGCGTGGACCCACTGGTAGCGGTCGGATACCCGATTGGACCGGAATGCCGCCTCGATGAGCCAGCTCATGGCGGCGCTGTGCTCGCCGCGGCGGACGTGGAGCAGGCCGAGACCGCGGGCGGCCATGCCCTCCCAGCACGGGTCGTTGAGCTGACAGGCCAACGCCCAAGCCTGCTCGAGCCCGTCCGCCGCGGTCTCGAAGTCACCGTTGCACAAAGCGAGCTCAGCGCTGAGAGTTTGCGGCCAGGGAAGGAAAGCAAGCCAACGCTGTTCGCGCACCAGGTCCAGAGATCGAATCAGGGCAACGCTGGCTTGGCTGCGCTCTCCGCGCAGGAGACGGGCACGGCCCAGAATCGACAGTGACCAGGCTTCCTGCCGAGAATCGGCACAGCGTCGGGCCAGCTCGACCGACTCTCCCAGGTATCCGAAGGCGGCCGCGTAATCGCCGCGATCCGAAGCGTTCATTCCCCGCACTCCGAGGACCGCGGCGAGCTCCGGTTCCGTCTCTGCCAGTGCCTGCGCCTTTGTCAGCCACGCATCGGCGGTCGTGCGCCGCCCCGCCTGCAACTCGACGAACCCCAACTCGCGGTGCGCCGTTACCGCGGTGGCGCGGTCACCCGCCCGACTGGCCAGCGCAAGCGCCGCGTGCAGAACCAGGGCCCCTTCCTCGTCTCGGCCCCGAGCCGCATGGACCAGGGCACCGCCCAGGGCCGCCAACGCACGAGCGTGCAAGGCAGCGTCCTGGCAGTGGTCGGCTTCGGCCACGGCCCGGCGCAGGCACTGTAGACCTGCATCGACAGCACCAGCCTGGATGGCTGCGCGGCCCGCGTCGAGTTGGCTGGACGCCGCGGCCCGCCCGGTCAGCGGTGCGACCCTCCAGAGACCCACGCCTGCAGTTGCGGCATCCTCGACAGCTTCCGAGGCCTCAACGCCCAACTCATGTCGCAGCATGTCCTGGCATACGGCAACCTGTCGCCTCGCCGCGGTCGGATCACCACTCATCGCCAGGCTGCGGATCAATAGTTCGTGGTTTCCTTCCTCGAGCGGGTTGCGAGCCACGGCACGCGAGGCATACTCGACCGCTTCGCGTGGGCGCCCGATCACCAGCAGTGCGACGGCCGCTTGACGCAACCGCGCCTCTACCGTGGCGGAGGTGCGATGACGCTCGACCGTCAACCAGGAATCGAACTCTGGACTAGAGGTCAGCTGCACGCCTTCGAGCAGCTCGCCATGGATGTCCAGGATTACGCTGGAGTCGGGGCGATCGGGGTCGAGCAGTTGGACATCGACCAGAATGCCAGCGCCGAGATTCACGGCGAGGGGGTCGCCTCCGAGGACACCGGATGAGCCGAGCGTTCGCCGCAGCTCTGCCAGTGACCAGCGCAGCGCTCCCAACGGGTCGTCGGCGTCGCCGAACAGCAACTCGGCAAGGTGCTGGCGACTCGGTGGTCGATCGGCGAGGAGCAGGTAGCCGAGCAGAGCCCATGCCTTTTGCCCCCTCGGCGAACTGACCGGCAGGCCGTCCCGCTCCAGGGCTGGCCGTCCCATCAGTCGGATCGTCAACAATGAGCTCACTCCTCGACCAGATCCTCGCTCAGTGCGAGTTCCCGGAACAACCCGACTCGTGCATGCTCGACCAGAAGGGCCATACCCAGGCGACCGGCCGCCCTACTCTCGGCAGGCCGGCCAGCCGCCCAACTCGATCAGCCCACCGCAGCGCCCGCGGCCAGAGCCTTCACATCGGCCGTCGTCAGCGGCTGCCCGCCGATCCCCCAGTCCCCGCTCTTCACGTCCTCGACGACGACCCATGTCACCGAGCGCATGTTCTCGCCCTCGATACCGACCATCGCCTCAGTGAGCGTTCTGACGATCTCGGCTTTCTGTGCCCCAGTGAAGACTCCTTCGATGAGCTTCACGTTGATAAACGGCATCTCGTCCTCCATCCATGTAATTGATCCGGCCGCCTGCGAGGCCGATGACATGGAGGCTGCGGCAGGAGCGTGTGAGCGAACGTGTGACGGATCAGCCGATGTCTTCTCAGCGGGACGTTGTCTCGAGCCTCGAGGGCGCCGGATTCGCTCAGTGCGTCCGGAGCAGGGCCAGGAACATGGCGTCGGTGCCATGCCGATGCGGCCAGAGCTGGACGTAGGGCCCCGGCCCCAGAGCGGGCATCGCGGACGGCAGGGTGCTACGAGCGTCCAGGGCCGTCCCGCCACCGTTTCGCAGGACCCACTCGACTACCTCGACGGTCTCCGCCGCATGGGGTGAACAGGTCACGTACGCAACCAGGCCGCCCTTCCGGGCAGCCGCCAGCCCCGCCACGAGCAGGCCGCGCTGTAGGTCGACTAGGTCGGTGACGTCCTGAGGTGTGCGCCGCCAGCGCGCGTCTGGACGTCGACGCAGCGCCCCGAGTCCCGAGCAGGGCGCATCGACGAGGACCCGATCGGCGAAGCCAGGCAGCCAGGGCGGCGCCAACCCATCCGCGGTGATCGCCTGGACCCGTTGGCCAGCAGTCGCCTGAACGACCAGCGCAGCGCGGTGGGCTGCCCGGTCGGCGGCCAGGATCCGTACGCCCTGCGGTGCCAGGACGCCCAGCAGGGCCGCCTTGCCGCCTGGGCCAGCGCAGAGGTCCAGCCACCACGCTGTGGATGCCCTCTCGTCGACTGGCGCACCTGTCAGTGCCAGCGCCATGAGTTGGCTGCCCTCGTCTTGGACTCCGGCGCTGCGGTCCCGTATGTGGGAGAACGAATGCGGCGACCCTCCGCCGGGAATCCGCACCGCGTACGGCGACCACGGGCCCGGCTCGCCGCCGACCTCGCTCGCAAGCTGGTCGCGGTCGATGCCCCTGGCGACGAGATGCACGATCGGACGCTCGTTGTTGGCGGCCAACGCGGCCTCCAGTTCGGTTGCATCCGGCCCGAGTGCTTCGGCTACCGCCCGTACGATCCATTCCGGATGGGCGTGCCGCAGCGCCAACCTGGTGATGTCAGCATCGCGGTCGGCTTCGGCCTCGCCCGCGGCTGGACTCAGTTCGTCGATCCACTCGTCGAGTCCCCGAGTGCCCACCTTTCGCAGCACTGCGTTGACCAATCGTGCTGGCCCCTCCCCGACGAGGGACCCGGCCAGGTTGACCGTTGCCGCGACAGCGGCATACCCGGGGATCCGGGTATGCAAGATCTGATATGCACCCAACCGGAGCACGTCGCGCACTGGTGCGTCGAGTTCGGCCATGGGCCGATCCAGGCAGGAGGCGAGGATCGCGTCCAAAGTGCCCTGCCAACGGACGGTGCCGTACCCGAGTTCGGTGGCCAGCGCTGCGTCCCGTTCGTCCAGCTGAGCCTGGTGCAGCAGTCCGGGCAGGGTGAGGTTGGCATAGGCGCCCCGCTCGCGGATTGCAGCCAAGAGATCGAAGGCGATCCGCCGGGCCGGGTCAGGAGTCCGCGGCGGGGCCGACGGCCGGCGCGCCGGCGGGCGGCGATTGGCGTTCGTCCCGCGGTCTCGCCGGGGTGGCGGCATCCGAATCAGCCCAGCCGCTGACCCGGCCCGGGACGCGCACCGCGGGCCCAGTCCTGCGCCGGCATCGGTCGCCGCCCGGCGGCCCGTACCTCGCCCAACTCGACCGGCGTGCTGGCCGTACCCACGAGTACCGAATGCTTACTGACACTGAGCTCCCCCGGACCGAGCGCGGCTGGCACCTCCCCAGCTGGGACGATCCGCACCGGCCCCAGACCCAGGCGCTCGTTGTTGAGCAACGTCCACGCTCCCGGAGAGGGCGTGCACCCGCGGATTCGCCGATCGACGATCTGGGCCGGCAGTCGCCAGTCCACGTGCGCGTCCTCAGTGGACAGCCGGGGCGCAAGGCTGACGCCTTCGGTGGGCTGTGGGCGAGGTTCGACTGCTCCATACTCGATCCCGTCGAGGGTGTCCACGAGAAGCCGCGCTCCAGCCTCGGCCAACCGCTCGAGGAGGTCACCGGCAGTGTCTCGGTGGCGGATCGGCTCGGTCAGGACCCCGTACACGGGTCCGGTGTCCAGACCTTCATCTAGTCGGAACGTCGTCGCTCCTGTCACGTCGTCACCGGCAGTGATCGCCCACTGGACGGGTGCCGCTCCGCGCCACGCCGGCAGGACGGAGAAGTGCAGGTTGATCCATCCGTG
>JALZDV010000110.1 GCA_030862345.1 Actinomycetota bacterium
TACGAGGACGAGTCGGGCACGACGCTGGACGAACCCGTAGCCGAGACCTTCGAGAGCCGGTCGGATGCCGAGAGTTGGCTCGGGCTCAGCTTTACCGAGCTTGCCGACCAGGGGGTTGCCACCGTGACCCTGTTCGACGAGCAGAAGAAGATCTATGGCCCGATGAGCCTCTCGGCGGCCGAATAGTCCTCGAGGCTCAGATCTCGTCGCCGACCGAGACCGCCGGTTTGGGGAAGCGCCAGCGACGCACCATGGTCGCCCTCGTCACGCCGTACCAGATGAGCGCACGGTTGGACTCCGGGGCGTCCGGAAGCCGCTCGGCAACCGTCCGCTTGATCCGGCGGCCCAGAAAGATCGAATCCACGATGATCGCGACGAAGAACGCCATCCACAGCAGCACGGTGTAGCTACGGACGCGGGTGTCCGGAATGAAGTAGCCGACCAGTACCAGCGCCGCGATCAGGAGGAAGACGCTGCCGATGTTTCGCCGCGAGTCCACGATGTTGCGCACCAGCTTGCGCGCGGGGCCTTGATCGCGGCGGGGAAGTGCCGACTCCACGCCTGCAGAAGCGGCAGCGCGGCTGTTCTTGCGCCCGGATGCCTGCGTCTCGCGCATTCGGCGGTAGGCCTCCTTGCGCGTGGTGGGCGGTGGCGGTGGCGGCCCGGACCGTCGTCCTTGGGCATCCCGTCGCTTCGGCGTCGGCCGGCCCTTTCCCACAGCAGCAGGCTCGAGTTGGGTTTCCTCGACGCGGCGCTGCTCGGTATCCTGGTCCGCCTGGCGTCGGCCGAGGCCTGGCAGCTTCACACTGGGCAGCTTCACACTGGCAATCTAGCTGGCCGGTGCGGGAAAGCCACCTGCGGCGATGAGGGCCTATCATGGAACAGACCCGGCGGGACGGCTGTTTGCGCTTATGACAGTCCCCACCGGAACGAGCACGATGCGCCGGACTAACGCCCAGGAGGGCAAGGCATGACGACGAGCACCGAAACCACTGCGACGGGGACCAAGCCGGTGACCGGCGTGATCCTGTCCGACCAGGCCGCCGCCAAGGTCAAGGCGCTCATCGACCAGGAGGGCCGCAACGATCTGCAGCTGCGAATCGCCGTGCAGCCGGGCGGCTGCTCCGGTCTGCGCTACCAGTTGTTCTTCGACGAGCGTGCGCTGGACGGCGACGTAGTCGCGGACTTCTCCGGGGTGCAGGTCGTGACCGACCGCAAGAGCGCACCGTTCCTCGGCGGGGCCGTGATCGACTTCGTCGACACGATCGAGAAGCAGGGCTTCACGATCGACAACCCCAACGCGCAGGGTTCCTGCGCCTGCGGAGACTCCTTCAACTGACTCAGGTGCTCGAGCGCTGTCATCGTTCGCTCAGCGCACCAACCGCGGCGGGATGGGATGAGGCAACCCGCGCCGTGGCTGGATCGGGACACCCCGCCGCACCTGCTGTGGCTGCGCGGAGTTCGTTGGTCCACGTTCGTGCAGCCACTCCAGTGCACTGCGCGCACTCCGATCCGGTGGGAAGACCGGATAGATGAGCCCGTCCACGATCCCGTCCAGAAGGAATATCGTGATCCGCCGGGTGAGGGTCAGCCCGTCCACCGAGAAGCTGGGCAGCTCCCAGGCTCGGGTCATCGCCAGCTCGCTGTCCGAGAGCAGGGCATAGGGCAGGTGCAGTCGCTGGCTGGCTTCGAGCTGGTCAGCAGCTGACTGGGTCGACAGGCCGAACACGCGCGCATCGAGAGTGACGAACTCGGGATGGGAGTCCCGGATGCCGCACGCCTGCGGCGTACAGCCACGGGCTCCCGGAATCGCGTCCCATCCGGCGGGCAGAGGGTCACCGGGGGTACCGGTTCTGGGATAGACGAACAACACCGTCCTGCCGGGCAGCTCGTGGAGTGCGACATCGTGGCCGCTAGTAGCCGGCAGCGGGAGTGGCGGTACCGCTGACCCGATCAGGTGTTCGGCGGCGCCGTCATCCACTGGAATCGGAAGATCGCCCGGAAGTTCGTCGAAGCCGTTCACACCATGACGGTCATCGCTTCCGACAGTGCTGTCAAGCAACCGGAGGCAGCAGGTCCGGCGGCGGATGTACCGGTCGGAAGGTTCACCGTGCCAAGTTCACGATCGTGGTCGGGGCGGGCATGATGGACACGGTTGGTGAGCCTACGAACACGAAGGGACACTGAATGCCCACATGGACGACACCTTCGCTGAGGTGATCCGGTTGCTGCGCCTCGCCCAGACCGGTGAGCGCGAGCAAGCGTTGATCCTGGCTGACGAGCAGCTCCGCGCGGGAGAGACTCCGGGAGGTCTCTACGCGCGGGCCATCAGCCTGCACTCCATCGGTGACCATGACGGTGCCGCACGCACCGCCGAGCGGATAATCGCCCGCACAGCAGACGCCGAGACTAGTGGATGGCGGTCGATCGCCCTGGCTCTGCGAGCCTGGCAGCACCTGTTGTTGGTCGAGAACGACGGTCAGGTCTTTGACCTGGAATCGATCCTGCAGGATCTCGCACAGGCCGAGGCCAGGCTGACCGATGGCGTCTTCGACGGGTTCGTTCTGTCCACGGCGCACACCTGCCTGGGAAACGGCTACCACGAGTTGCGGCTCTACGAACTCGCCCGGCCCAACTTCGAGGCGGCATTTGCCGCCGCTACCGCTCGCCCTGACGAGATCATCGTCGATCGTGCCGTGGCAAGTCAGCTGAATCTCGCGACGATGCACCTGAACTGGTCGATGGAACTGCACCGCATCCGAGACAGTGCCGGCTCCCGGGAGAAGAGCGTCATCGCCGCTCGACATGCTGCGCTGGCACAGGAGTACGCGCGAACCGACGATATGCAGTCCTACGCCGACCATGCGGGTCTGCTCCTTGCCTGCGCCAACTCCAGCCTCGGCGATGAGGCGCGGGAGGTGGACCGAATCCGCGACGCGCTGAAGGCTCTGGAAGGGCGCGGCCTTCGGGAAACCCGCGGGTACGCTCTGCCCTTCCTGGCCCGGGCATTGGGCCGGGTCGGTCAGCACTCCGAGGCGCTGGAAGTCGCGATGCAGGCCATCTGCGCCCTTCCCGAGGATGCCACGTGGATCGTGGCC
>JALZDV010000113.1 GCA_030862345.1 Actinomycetota bacterium
GAGTTGGGTGCCCGACCGCGGCGCCGGGATCGATGCAGTTCCATGACCGGTCGCGGCGCGCCGAGCAGTAGGAACCACGTGACCAGATAGGCGAAGGCCGACTGCACCTGCTCGTCGGCGAACCAAGACACCACGAAGACCACCGCTGCAGTGACCAGGATCGAACACAGTCCGAACCAGTTTCGGATCTGGACGAGCAGCGCCGCCAGCAGCGCCAGCAACCACCACAGCACGTCGACGGCATAGTCGGCTGCCAGCAGTGCAGCCGCGCCCAGTCCCAGCAACCCCGGGCCGATATACCCGGCCAGGAGCATCAGCACCATTCCCGGCCCAGAGGGCCGGCCCTGCAGGACCCCTCCCGCTGCAGTTGCTGCGACCACCCAGGCGGGTCGCGGGCGGCACGAGCGGTCAGCTGAATCCGGTACGGCTCGCTCACTTGACGCCGTAGCGTGTCTTGATCTCCTCGCTATCCACATAACGGCCGGCTGCTGCGTCGGCTTGCCCTTCGGGGATCGCCTCGTACGGGGCTAGAGCAGAGTAGATGACATAATGTCGATTATCGGCGTTGAGACCTGGGCGGCTTTGCGCTCCACCGGTCGGCCAGACCGGGTACGTCGCGCAGTGCATCCAGCAGGTCGGCGGGAGCGCCGGCGACCACCAAATGCGCGCGCGAGTCGGCGGGCAGGAAGCCGTCGCTGACCATCAGGTCGCAGAAGGCGAGCAGGTGATCGAAGAAGCCGGCTACGTTCAGCAGTCCGATCGGCTTGCTGTGTAGCCCGAGCTGCGCCCAGGTCCAGACTTCGAAGAGTTCCTCCAGCGTGCCGATCCCGCCCGGCATGGCAACGAACGCGTCGGCCTGCTCGGCCATCCGGGCCTTGCGGGCGTGCATGTCGGGCACCACCTGAAGGTCACTGACTCGTCGATGGGCCAGTTCACGCTCGACCAGCTGGCGGGGGATCACCCCGATGGCCTCTCCCCCGCCGGCGAGGACCGCATCGGCGAGCACCCCCATCAGCCCGACGTGTCCGCCGCCGTAGACCAGGCCGTGTCCACATCGCGCGAGTTCGGCACCGAAGAGTTCTACGGCGTCGGCATGCACCGGGCGCACGCCCCGCGAGGCGCCGGTGAACACGCAGACCCGCACGACTCATGACCCCCTTCGAAGGTGTCCCTGCTCGAAGGCAGTCTCCGTGACACGATAAGAGCGTGGACGATACGTCGAGTCGTCGCGGGGTCTCGACGGCGCGGGTCTTGGACGCGGCGCTGCTGGTCATGACCATCGGGGCGGTCTCGCTGGTCGCGATGCAGGCGGTGAGCGGCGACTGGTTCCCGCCGGAGGTCTCGATCAGCCAGTACGGAGTGGGCGAGCACGACTGGATGCTGACGATGACGTTGCTGTTGATGGCCGGCGCGTCGACCCTGCTGCTCTGGGGTGCCTACCGGCAGGGTTCGGCCAGCAGGTGGCAGGTGGCGTTGCCCTGGACGGTCTGGATCCTGGCCCTCGTGGTGATGGCGTGGGTGCCGACGAACGAATGGCCAGGCCCGTTGTCGTTGAGCGGAGAGGTACATCAGGCAGCAGCGGTCTGCGGTCTGTTCAGCGCGCCGATCGGGGCCGTTTTGATGGTGGCGCCGCTCGGCCGCCAGGCCCGGACCGGACCGGCGGCACGAGCCAGGATTGTCGTCATCGGCACTGCGGCGCTGAGTTGGTTCTTCCTGGGACTGTTGGTGTTGACCAATATCGACATCGACGTCACCGGATTGGGCTATCGACGCGCTTGGTCGCTGCACCAGACGATCGCCGTCGTGCTGGACATCGTCATGATCTTCGCTCTGATCATCTGCCAACGCGCGCGGGGAGATGTCCAGCGGCTGCAGGCCGGAACATCCGCGGCCCCGTCCACGTCCAGTTCTGTCGCTGGGTGACACGCCGGGACCGCGGGGGCACGCGCTTTCCCTTCCTGGAGGGGCCGCTCCCGCTGGCCTTCGTGCACCGCGGTGGTTCCGGCCGTGGCGCGGAGAACTCGCTGAGTGCGTTCTCGGCGGCCATCGAACTCGGCTACCGCTACCTCGAGACAGATGTTCACACCACCTCCGATGACGTCGCCGTTGTCTTTCATGACCCCACTCTGGACCGGGTCACCGATCGCACGGGCCGGATCGATCGACTGCCCTGGTCGCAGGTCAGGAAGGCGCGGATCGCCGGGTCAGAGCCGATCCCCCGCCTGGATGAGCTGCTCACCGCTTTTCCCGATCTGCGGATCAACATCGACATGAAGTCCCCAGGTGCCGTGCCGGGGGTCACCCGAGCCATCCAGCGGGCCGGGGCACTGGACCGCGTCTGCGTGGCCTCGTTCGTCGATGCACGGGTCGCCGCCGCCCGCCGGATGCTCGGCCCGCGGCTCTGCACGTCACTGGGTCGGCGCGGCGTGGCGGCCCTGCGGCTGGCCTCGTTCTCACCGCGGGCCAGCGCGCTGCTCGGTGTCCGGGCAGCGTGTGCGCAGCTGCCCATGGCGATCGCCGGTCGTCCACTGGTGGACCGCCGGCTGCTGGATACCGCACACGATCTGGGGATGCAGGTCCACGTCTGGACGCTCAATTCTCCGGCCGAGATCAACTATGCCTTGGACCTCGGCGTCGACGGCATCATGACCGATGCACCTACCGTGCTCCGCGATGTACTCGAGGACAGGGGCAAGTGGCAGAGCAGGTGAGCCAGGGCGTGCCGGACTGGGTGCGCAGGCAACGCGAGATCGCCGCCAGACCGCTGTGGCCGGCGTGGGGCGCGCTGTTGCATTACGGCGCTCCGCTGGCCAGTCTCCCGGGGCGGGTAACGGTCACCGGCAGCGTGGATCCGACCTTGCTGGCTGGCCCACTTATTGTGGTGGCCAACCACATTGGCGACTACGAGCCGATCGTACTGGCGCCGTCGCTGTACAAGGTGGGTATCCGCCCGCGGTTTCTGGCCACCCGTGGGCTGATGACCGCCCCGGGTCTGGGGCGGCTGTTGGAACGGGCCGGCTTCATTCGGGTCGATCGGGGCAGCGAAGACGCCCGGCACGCGTTGATCGTGATGGAGACGGCTTTGCGCAACAACGGGCACATCCTGGTCTACCCGGAGGGCCGGATCGGGCTCGACCGTGACCTCTGGCCCGAACGTGGCCGCAGCGGGGTCGCCAGGATGGCGCTGAACACCCGGGTCCCGGTCATCCCGGTCAGTTCCTGGGGCTCCCACGAGGTGCTCTGTTATGCCGATGACGCACGAAAGCTGAGTAGCTTTGCGCGCTCGATCTGGCGGCAACCGGCGATGAAGGTCCACGTCGGCCCGCCCGTACCCCTCGACGATCTGACTGCGACCCAGACCGGTGATGCAAACCGGGCGCGGATGCGGATCATCGCCGCGATCACTTTGCAGTTGCAGGAGTTGCGCCGGCTTGAGCCCGGTCGTCCTCGCCATCTCGATCCGACCCGTCCGTGCCCGGACACCAGCACCGCCGCCTTTCCGGACGGGCAGGTGCCAGCGGAGCTACGTGCGCTGATCACCTCGGCACGGCCCACCCCCTAGGCTGCCGTCAGGCCCGCCCGGGCATACGGAGGAGACCCACGAATGAGGCCGAAATTCGACGCTAGCGGGGAGCACAGATGAGTGCCGCAGCGGTGGATCGGGACACGATCGAAGCGCCGGGCGGTCGCGGGCAGGTGCTCGCCTGGGGAGTGTGGGACTGGGGCTCGGCGGCCTACAACGCCGTCATCCTCACCTTCGTCTTCTCGGTGTACCTGACTGACTCGGTCGGAGCGGATCTACCGGGCCCGATCAGCGCGAACAGCTACCTGGCCTGGTCGATCGGGATCGCCGGATTCTTCATCGCCCTGCTTGCCCCGGTCACCGGGCAGCGCGCGGACGCCGGTGGGCACCGCAAGCTCTCGCTCGGCTTCTGGACCGGACTGGTCGTCCTGTCGACGGCCGGACTGTTCTTCGTCGAGGACGAGTACTCCTACCTCTGGCTTGGGCTGGTGCTGCTGGCCCTGGGATCGATCTTCTTCGAGTTCGCGTCGGTGTCCTACAACGCGATGCTGAGACAGGTCTCGACCCCGGCCACCATCGGTCGAGTCTCTGGATTCGGTTGGGCCATGGGCTATTTCGGCGGGATCGTGCTGCTGCTCCTGGTTTATGTCGGCTTCGTCACCGGGGACGGGGACAGCCGAGGCGCGCTGGGCATCAGCAACGAAGCTGGCCTCAACATCCGCATGATCGCACTGGTCGCCGCACTGTGGTTCGCCTTGTTCGCGATTCCGGTCCTGCTGAAGGTCCCCGAAACCCCCGGACTGCCCAAGGACAAACGCCTTGGCTTCCTCGCGTCGTACAAGAAGTTGTTCGCCGACCTGAAGGAGCTCTACCGGACCGACCGGCACACGGTGTACTTCCTGGGCGCGAGCGCGCTGTTCCGGGACGGGTTGGCCGCCATCTTCACCTTCGGTGCGGTCCTGGCGGTCACCGTGTACGGCATCAACGAAGCAGACGTGCTCATCTTCGGGGTCGCCGCCAACGTGTCGTCTGCCCTGGGCGCCATCCTCGGTGGCCGGCTCGATGATCGGATCGGGCCGAAGTCGGTGATCATGGGGTCGCTGATCGGCATGCTGGTCAGCGGCGGAATCCTCGCTTTCCTCTCGGGTCCCACCTCCTTCTGGATCTTCGGCCTCGCCCTGACCCTCTTCGTCGGGCCGGCCCAATCCTCGTCGCGTACCTACCTTGCGCGGCTGACTCCGCCGGGGCGGGAAGGCCAGATGTTCGGTCTCTACGCCACAACCGGCCGCGCTGTCTCTTTCCTGGCACCCACTCTGGTCGGGTTCTTCACCTTCGCCTTCGAGTCAGACCGAGCCGGAATTCTCGGCATCCTTCTCGTGCTGGCTGCCGGAACGATCGCGTTGGCCGGCGTGCGGCCGCCGGCCGCCGAGCTCGACACGGCCCACGCGACTTCGCAGGGCCGAGAGATCTAGGTCGCGCTCACCCGTCTCGGTCCGGCAGGACGCCTCGGCCACCACCCGGGCACGGCCCTCCGGTAGGCCAGGTACTGCTCACCGAAGCGCCGGGTCAGGTTTGGTTCCTCATACCACCGTACGAAACTGGACACCGCGATTGCCACGGCTGCCCCGTAGCCCAATACCAGCGGCTCGGCGAAGACGAGTGCCTGGCCGAGAATTACCAGCAAGACCGCGACGTACATCGGATTTCTGACCCAGCGGTAGAGGCCACGGACGACGAGGCTCTCGGTGGGTGCGGTGGGTGCGGGAGTCCCGCGACCGTCGGTCACGAACCGGACGAAGGAGTCCAGCAGCCCCATCGATCCGAACGCGATGCACGTCCAACCGACCGCGCTGCTCGCCCATCGCCCGTCCCAGTGCGGGCCGCTGCCGGATGCGACGATCCACAGCGGAATGCCGCCGGCCACCACACCGGGGACGCAAACCAGAAAGATGCCGGTCCCCCACGCAGCCTTCGACCTCCGCATCAGGCAGACCGCTCCAGGCTGGAGTGCGGTTCGGTTCGAGCCTGGCGACCCTGCAACGCACCCATCCAGGCTCTCCTCCGCTGACTCGTGGGCCAGACGGGCCAGCTCCAGAAGGTCAGCCAACGGCTGTTGGCATTTGCAGGTTAGCACGGATGTGCTAACAAGTCATCCGGGGAACCTGCAGTTGTTCAAGCGCAACCACATCTGCCGGATCGAGCACCGGCGGTTGCTTCCGGAACAGCGGGGTAGTCCAGCCGTGCCAGAAATGACCAGGAAGTCCGGAGTTTGTGCAATCCAAAACGCGAACGGCATGCGAATGGTGGGGCAAGACGCCAACGTGCTGGGTGCCGATGTTCGGGAATCATCCCGGCGAGTTGCGCGTTGGCTCCAGTAGCACAGCCAAGGGAGGAAACACAATGGGAGAGCGCTCATTGCGCGGCAGCCGGCTGGGCAGCATCAGCTACGAGACCGACCGCAACGCTGAGCCGATCGCGCGCCAGTTGATGCAGTACAAGTGCGCGAACGGACACTCATTCGCGGTTCCCTTCGCTGACGATGCCGAGGTACCGCTGGTCTGGGAATGCAAGAACGACGGTTTGCCGGCCCGTCTCGTCGGCGGCGACGAGCCGTCGGCCAAGAAGGGCAAACCACCGAGGACCCACTGGGACATGCTCCTGGAGCGGCGCAGCATCGAAGACCTCGAAGAGGTCCTCGCCGAGCGGCTCGAAGTGCTCCGCGGACGGCGGACCCGCTCAGCCTGAGGCAGCCAAGCGCAGCATCGAACCGCCCGGCCACCTGGCCGGGCGGTTCTTTCTTGGTCGACGGCTTTCGGTACGGGGACAGACCATTGATTTCCCCGCCGGGGCGTAGCAGGCTGCCCGCAGCTACCGAGATTCGGGCGATCGGCCCGGACGGCTGACCAGCGCGAGGGCCCACATGGCATCAGAGACAGCTGTCCCTTCTTCTGCCTCGGAACCGGTTCTCGACGCGGATGCTGCCCGCTTGGCCGAGATGGGCTACAAGCAAGAGCTGCATCGCGGGTTGTCGGGCTTCTCGAACTTCGCCGTCTCCTTCTCGATCATCTCCGTCCTGGCCGGCTGCATCACCACGTACTACCTCGCGATGGATGCGGGCGGGCCGATGGCGATCACCCTCGGCTGGCCGTTGGTGGGGATATTCGTTCTCATGGTGGCCCTGGCCATGGCCGAGGTGTGCTCGCGCTACCCCACCGCTGGAGGTCTGTACTGGTGGGCCGGTCAACTGGCGAAGAAGAACAAGCGGGTCTGGGCCTGGTACGTCGGCTGGTTCAACTTCCTGGGCGAGGTCGCGGTCACCGCAGGCATCGACTACGGGGCCGCCATCACCTGGATGGCTTTGATGAACCTGGTCTTCGGCCTAGAGGTCACGGCACTGACCACGTTCATCGCATTCCTCATCATCATCGTTCTGCACGGCCTGCTGAACACGTTCGGGGTCAGCCTGGTCAAACTGCTGTCGAACGTGAGCGCGTGGTGGCACATCGCCGGGGTGGCGATCATCGTGGCCGTCCTGGTCTTCGTCCCCGACCAGCATCAGACCTTGCAGTTCACCTTCTTCGAGTTCAAGAACGAAACCGGCTGGACCAACGTGGTCTACGTTTTCCTCATCGGCCTCTTGATGGCGCAGTACACCTACACCGGATACGACGCCTCGGCGCACGTCGCCGAGGAGACCATCAACGCCTCGCGTCAGGCGCCCCTGGGCATCGTGCGCAGCGTGTGGGTCTCGATCATCGCCGGCTGGATCCTGCTGATCGCGGTGACCGCGGCGATCCAGGACTACGCAGCCCAGCGCGCCACGGAGACCGGCCTGCCGCCGGCCCAGATCTTCATCGATGCCGCGGGTCGCACCACCGGAATCTTCCTGCTGTTCATCTGTGCGGTGGCCCAGTTCTTCTGCGGGATGGCCTCGGTGACCGCCAACTCGAGGATGTCGTTTGCATTCAGCCGGGACAACGCCCTGCCCGGCTCCAGACTGTGGGCGAAGGTGAACCCTCGGACGGGGACGCCGACGAACTCGATCTGGCTGTGCGTCACGCTGTCGGCGATTCTGGTCCTCCCCTCGCTCTACAACCTCACGGCATATTTCGCAGTCGTCTCGATCGCGGTGATCGGGCTTTACATCGCCTACGTGACACCGGTGTTCCTCCGGCGCCGGAGCCCAGATTTCGTGAACGGCCCGTGGAGTCTCGGCAAGTGGAGCGCACCGGTCGGCTGGATCGCCATCGCTTGGGTGATCTTCATCGTGATCTTGTTCATGCTGCCGCCGTACTCCCCGGTCACCATCACCACATTCAACTACGCCCCGGTGACCGTCGCGTTCGTCCTCATCCTGGCCACGGTGCTCTGGTTGGCAACGGGTAGAAAGAACTTCATGGTCAGGCCCCCGGAGGGACACACGACGGTCCCAGCGAAGGCGATCCTGCACGAGTGAGGCGGCCACTCGCACTCGATGAACTCCGGGCCCGGGTCGAGGACGGGACGATCGACACGGTGGTCGTCGCCTTCACCGACATGCAGGGGCGGTTGCAGGGCAAGCGGTTGCATGGCCGCTTCTTCGTCGACGAAGTCCTCGAACACGGAACCGAAGGTTGTAACTACCTGCTGGCCGTAGACGTCGACATGAACACCGTCGACGGCTACGCGATCAGTTCGTGGGAGCGCGGGTACGGCGACATGGAGTTCGCCCTCGACCTCTCGACGCTGCGCCTGATCCCCTGGCAGCCTGGTACTGCGATGGTGCAGTGCGACCTGCGCTGGATCGACGAGGAGCACCGTCCCGTACGGCAGGCACCGCGCACAATCCTGGCCGAGCAGGTCGCCCGAGCCGCTGAACGGGATCTGGTTGCCTTTGCCGGTACCGAGTTGGAGTTCCTCCTCTTCGATACCACCTACGAGCAGGCATGGACCTCCGGCTACCGGGAACTGAGCCCGGCAAACCAGTACAACGTGGACTACTCGATCCTCGGAACGTCCAGAGTGGACACTCTGCTTCGGGAGATCCAGAACGGCATGTACCTCGCGGGCCTGACGCCCGAGTCGATCAAGGGTGAGTGCAACCTGGGTCAGCACGAAATCGCGTTCCGGTACGATGAGGTGATCCGCACCGCGGATCAGCATTCGGTGTACAAGAACGGCGCCAAAGAGATCGCGGCACAGCACGGCAAGGCGCTTACGTTCATGGCCAAGTACGACGAACGCGAGGGCAACTCTTGTCATATCCACATGAGCCTGCGCGGCTCTGATGGCTCGATCGTGTTCGACAGCGCGGACGGTCCGACAGAACTGTTCGAGAGCTTCGTCGCCGGGGTTCAAGCGACCCTGAGCGAGTTCACCCTGCTGTACGCACCGAACATCAACTCCTACAAGCGTTTTGCCCCCGGCTCTTTCGCTCCCACGGCCATCG
>JALZDV010000153.1 GCA_030862345.1 Actinomycetota bacterium
GTCGACTTGCCACGGCTGGGCATTGGTTGAGGGTAGCGCGACGGGTCGGAACAACCCGGACGCGTCGCTGGCGATCCGCAGCGGTCCCCCGGACCGTCCTGACCGGCGGGGGCGATCGAGGCACCCACCTGCCGCCGGTCGTGCCCGCACAGTGCGGCCCACTACCCTCGCCGGTGGTGCCGGGAAATCGCGATCAGATCACTGCCGCCCAACGGCGTGCGGTTACTGAACTGGTCGCCGTCGAGCCGGTGCTCGCCGAGCTTGCCGAGGTGCTGGCCGGGTATGAGGCGCACCTGGTCGGCGGTTCGGTGCGTGATGCGCTGCGAGGCCAGCTGGTTTCCAGCAGCGCCGCCGATGATCGAGCTCGTGAGTCCGTACCAGACATCGCCGGTGTGATGGGTGACCTGGACGTGACCACCAACGCGCGACCGGCCGACATCCTGCGGCTGGTTGAGGGCTGGGCCGAGGCGGTGTGGACGACCGGGATCGAGTTCGGCACGGTGGGCGTGCAGCGTCATGGTCATCGGATCGAGATCACCACCTATCGGGCCGACTCCTATGATCGGACCTCCCGCAACCCGGAAGTGCGCTTCGGGACGTCGCTGGCCGAGGACCTTGCCCGGCGGGACTTCACGATCAACGCGATGGCGATCTCGTTGGGGGCCAATCCGGAGTTCACCGATCCGTACGGCGGGCTGGCCGACTTGGTCGCCAACCGGCTGCGTACGCCCGGCGCACCCGAGGACTCCCTGGCCGACGATCCGCTGCGGATGATGCGGGCGATCCGATTCGTCTCCCAACTCGGTGTGACGCCCGACCCGGTGCTGCTGTCCGCGATCAGCGCGATGGCCGGTGAACTGGCCCGGATCACTCCGGAGCGCGTACAGGCAGAGTTCTCCAAGCTGATGCTCGGCGCCCATCCCCGTCGGGCGCTGGAGCTGTTCGTCTCGACCGGACTGGCCGACGTCGTGCTCCCGGAACTCCCCGCACTGCAGATGGAGATCGACGAGCACCATCAGCACAAGGACGTCTACACCCACTCGATGACTGTGCTGGAGCGGGCGATCGCGCAGGAGGATGACGGGCCGGACCTTGTGCTACGGCTGGCCGCGCTGTTGCACGACATAGGCAAGCCGGCGACTCGGCGCCACCTACCGCGGGGCGGGGTGTCCTTCCATCATCACGAGGTTGTCGGTGCCCGCCTGGTGAAGGCCCGGCTGACCGCGCTGCGCTATCCCAAACAGATCATCGAGGACGTCGCCCGGCTGACCTACCTGCACCTGCGCTTCCACGGGTTCAGCGCCGGGGAGTGGACCGACTCGGCCGTACGGCGCTATGTCACCGACGCCGGCCCGCTGCTGTCCCGGCTGCACAAGTTGGTCAGGTCGGACTCGACCACCCGCAATGTCCGGCGGGCCCGGGCCCTGGCTGACTCCTACGATCTCCTCGAGCAGCGGATCGCGGTGTTGCTGGAGGCCGAGGACCTAGCCCGCGTTCGCCCGGACCTCGACGGCAACGAGATCATGGAGCTGCTCGGCATCCCCGCGGGTCCGACGGTGGGCAAGGCCTGGCGCTTCCTGAAGGAACTCCGGATGGACCGAGGCCCGCTGTCCCGCGAAGTTGCCGAGGCTGAGCTGCTGCGCTGGTGGGCGAACCAACCCAAATTCTGACCGTTATGCGCATAACCGCGAGAAAATTGGGCCGCGTGTGACCGTTATGCGCATAACGGCGAGCTGGCGGGTGGCTTGGGTTCAAGGGGTCGGGCGTCAGGGCGGGTAGTCGTAGCGGCGGGCTGCCATGGCGTATCCGGCCGCGGTGAGCAGGTACACCACGCCGACTCCGAAGATCACCGGCAGGGACACCCCGTTGGCCGGCAGCATCCAGGCACCGACCAGCAGGCCGCCCACGAATGACAGGTTGAACAAGGTGTCCGAAACACTGAAGACCCGGCCGCGGTAGGCATCGCTGACATGCTGCTGGAAGACGGTGTCGGCGCAGATCTTGACCGCCTGCCCAACTCCGCCGATGAGGAACCCGGCGATCAGCAGCAGTTTGATCTCGTACGGCGGGCCGAGGGTCACCTCGGTGAGGGCCGCAAGCACCAGCAGGCTGACGATCCAGCGCGGCTTGCCGATCCGCCGGGACATCACCGGCGTGATCGCGGCGGCCACCAGGGCACCGGCCGCGCCGATCACCAGAACCTGACCGAGCCCGACGATCCCGTCGCGGAAGAAGCCTTCGGGGACGAAGTAGTTGCGATAGAGCAGGAGCGTGCCCAGGGTCGTGATCCCGTACACGGCTCGGTGGATCGCCAGGACCGCGAGTGCACCGACCGCCGGGGCATGGGCAGCGATGTGCCGCATGCCGGCGATCAGACCGATCACCACATCTCGTGCTGTGGACGGGGAGTGGCCCTCGAGGAAGTCCGGGCCGAGGTAGTCAGCAGAAAATCCGCGGGCGAACGCGGCCGCTCCCAGATATCCGATCATCGAGGAGACCGCCAGCACGGCGTACCCGCGGTTGTTCTCACCCACCAGTTCCAACAGGCCGAGGGCAGAACCGGCACCGAGCACGGCCGCGATCGTGCCCATGGTGGTGGTCAGCGCGTTCGCGGTAACCAGGTCTTCTTCCTCGGCGACGTGCGGCAGCGCCGCCGACAGCGCGGACAGCACGAACCGGTTGACGCCCAGAACGGTCAGTGCCGCGAGATAGAGCCAGCCGCCGCCGATTCCGGCGGCCAGCAACCCGGCGACGCCGATGACCTGCAGACTGCGGAGCAGGTTTGTGACCAACAGGACGGTGCGCCGCTTCCACCGGTCGAGCAGTACTCCGGCGAACGGCCCGACCATCGAGTACGGGAGCAGCAGTACGGCGAATCCCGCGGCTACATCGGCCGGGCTGGCCGCCCGCTCCGGGTTGAACAGCACTGCGCCGGCCAGCGAAGCCTGGAAGACCCCGTCGGAGAACTGCCCCGCCAGCCGGGTGCCGACCAGTCGCCGAAAGTCACCGCGACGTGCCAGGCCACGCACGGCGTGGTGGCGGACGCTCGACACGATCGGCACGCTCGCAGGGTACGGACCCGCTGGCGACCCGTCTGCACGTTGGGCACCCGTCCAGTTCCTGCTCTGAGCGTCGCCTTACCCGGCGGTACTGGGGCACACTAGACACCGATGAGCTCCTCCCCGAACCCGGACCGCGACCGCCAGCCGTCGACCACCCATCTCGGGTGGGCGCCGGGCGCCGGTCAGGACATCGTTGCCGGAGGCCTGCTGGTCGCCATGCCGTTGCTCGCGGACCCGAACTTCAGTCTCACCGTCGTCCTCTTACTCGAGCACTCCGCTGACGGGACCGTCGGTGTCGTCCTCAATCGGCCGAGTGAGGTAGCCCTCGAGCATGTGCTGCCGACCTGGGCGCCGCTGGCACGGGGGTCGGCGTACTTCCATATCGGTGGGCCCTGTCAGACCGACGCGGCGCTGTGTCTGGCTCGCGGTGAACTCCTCGACGCCCGGGTAGCAGTCGACGGCGGCCGGGACGAGTTGGCTGAGGCGGGCCTCAAGCCCAGTGCCACCGGGGTGTACCTGGCCGACCTCGATGTCGAGCCGGTGCCCTCGGCCCAGCTGATCAGTGACATCCGGGTCTTCGCCGGGTACGCCGGTTGGTCCGCTGGGCAGCTCGAAGCAGAGATCGCCGAGGGCGCTTGGTTGTGCCTCCCGTCGCAGCCAGATGACGTGTTCACTGCCAGCCCGGCGACCCTGTGGCGCACCGTTTTGCACCGCCAGCGCGGTCCGCTGGGCATACTGCGCAGTGCGCCGGAGGATCCCTCACTCAACTGAGTGGACCGGCGTGGTCCGCTGAGCAGAGGAGTCGAGATGGCCACCGGTATCTCCGACAACACGATCATGAACTACGTCATCCACGACGCGCTTCGGCGCGACCTGGAGCACCTGACCCGGGCGGTGGAGACCAAGGCCGCATTCGATCCTCGTCGCCAGCACGCCTTCACTGCCGGCTGGGAGTTGTTCAAGAGCCAGTTGCACATTCACCACACCGGTGAGGACGACGCGCTGTGGCCGCGGGTTCGCAGCCACCTGGAGGATCGCCCCGAGGATCTCGCGCTGCTCGAAGTGATGGAGCAGGAACACGCCCTGATCGGCCCGACCATCCAGGACATCGACGCCGCCCTGGCCGAACAGGAATCCGGTGCCGACCGGCTGGCCGAGGCCACGGCAGTCTTCCGCCGTGAGCTCGTCGACCACCTGGCACACGAGGAGCGCGACGCTGTGCCGCTGATCGAGTCGGTCATGACCGCGCAGGACTGGAAAGCCTTCACGAGGCACCAGCAAAAGTCCGCCAGCCTGAAAGATGCAGCCGAATTCTTTCCGTACATCCTCTCCGGGGCCGACCCGGAACGGGGCGCCCAAGCGTTGGGCAAGTTCCCGCCGCCGCTGCGACTGCTGATCCGCCGGGTGTGGCAACCTCGGTACCGCCGCCGCGACCTGTGGGGCTGACGTTTCCCGCAGCCGCTGAAACGGACGCCAAAGCGAGGAGTCATGGCCGATCTGGTTCCTCCCGGCGGGTCGTAGGCACCGGGTCGAGCAGCGTTTGGTAGAACGGAGGCAGTCGGGTGGCAGCGGCTTGGGGAAGAAGTCGCTGCTACCCGACACCCATGCGCGTCCCCGAACACTCATGTCGCCGGCCCGGATGCGGCGGCGGATAACGGTCGCCGGGATCAGGCGTCGCCAATCCCCACCGCCGTGGCCACATCCGGGTAGTCGATGGCACTCACCGTTTGTTCGGCGGGGGGCGCCTCGACAGTCTGCGGGCCGTGGTCGGACAGCGTGATGGTCACCCGTAGGGCGGAATTTGGCAGCGTCGTGACGTACTGAAGCAGCAGCTTCTCGTTCACCCCGACCGCCACTTGGGCCTGTCCAAAGCTGAACAGCGCCGCCAACTCCCCATCGATCGTCGTCTGCCCCTGGAAGGTGTAGTCCCGCTCGAGATAGGCGGCCGCGGTGTCCGGCTCAGGCGTAGCCAGTCGCGGCATCAGCGCCACGATCGTGTCGATAAGTTCGGTTCCCGCCCGGATCTGGCGGCGCATGAAGTTCACCCCCGGCACACCCTTGGCCGCCATCGCGTCGGTCAGGCCCGGCACGTCGCCGAATGTCAGCTCGTCGGTGTTGAAGTAGAGGCTGCGTGCCTCAGCCGGCTGCAGGCCGCTGTAGTCGGTGACCGCTGTCCCGGCGCCGGTGCTGGTGGTGAAGTCCATAGTGCCGGTGTAGGTGAACGTGGTGTTCTCGGCATACGGCGACACCGCCCGAAACTTCGCCCCACCGGCGAGGAAGTTGCGGTTAAGCAAGCCGGCGAGGGTTTCCGCCTCCCCCTGGGTGATCGGGTCGCCGATCTGGCGCTCGCCGTTCTCCTCGACACAGGAACTGAGCCCGAGCAAGGTGAGCGCGCACAACAGTGCGGCAAGCAGGGACTTCATCGGCGCCAACCCTAGGCGGATCCACGGCGTCTCGAGCGGAACTCAGGTGTCGAGTTGTCCGCTGATAAAGGCCTCCACGGCGTTCCGAGCGTCGTCGTCGGCGTACTGCACCGGCGGTGACTTCATGAAGTAGGACGAGGCCGACAGCAGCGGCCCGCCGATGCCCCGGTCCTTGGCGATCTTTGCGGCGCGGATGGCATCGATGATGACCCCGGCGGAGTTGGGCGAGTCCCACACCTCGAGCTTGTACTCCAGCGACAGTGGCGTGTCGCCGAAGGAGCGGCCCTCCAGCCGTACGTAAGCCCACTTGCGGTCATCCAGCCACGGCACGTGATCCGACGGTCCGATGTGTACGTCGGCCTTGGCCATCTCGTGCGGGATCTGGCTGGTTACCGACTGCGTCTTGGAGATCTTCTTGGACTGAAGACGCTTGCGCTCCAACATGTTCATGAAGTCCATGTTGCCGCCGAAGTTGAGCTGGTAGGTGCGCAGCAGTTCGACGCCGCGGTCCTCGAACAGCTTGGCCAACACCCGGTGGGTGATGGTTGCCCCGACCTGGCTCTTGATGTCGTCGCCGACGATCGGCACGCCAGCCGCAGTGAACTTCGCCGCCCACTCGGGATTGCTGGCGATGAAGACCGGCAGCGCGTTGACGAAGCCGACCTTGGCGTCGATCGCGCATTGGGCGTAGAAGCGCGCGGCCTCCTCCGAGCCCACCGGCAGGTAGGACACCATGACGTCTGTCTTGGTGTCGCGCAGCACCTGCACCACGTCGACCGGTTCGGCGTCGGACTCGGAGACGATCTCCCGGTAGTACTCACCGAGCCCGTCGTAGGTGTGTCCCCGTTGGACGGTGACACCGGTCTCCGGCACGTCGCAGAATTTGATCGTGTTGTTCTCACTCGCCCCGATGGCGGTCGAGAGGTCCTCGCCCACCTTCTTGGAGTCGACGTCGAAGGCGGCGACGAACTCGATGTCCCGGATGTGGTAATCCCCGAACTTCACGTGCATAAGGCCCGGGACCCGGTCCTGCGGATCGGCGTTCTGGTAGAACTCGACGCCCTGCACCAGTGAGGCCGCGCAGTTACCTACCCCGACAATGGCGACTCGTACTGAACCCATTGCGGGCCCCCTTCGTGTGGTTGTTCCGGATGTCTCGGTCAGTGGTGGGTTGTTCATCGGCTTCGCCTTGATCTCTCACGTGCCTGGTCGGCCCGCTCGGTGTCGATCAGCTCAGAGAGCCAGCGCACCTCCCGATTCACCGAGTCCAGGCCGTGCTGGTGCAACTCCAGGGTGTAGCGATCCAGCCGCGCCCGGGTTCGGGCCAGGGCGGTCTTCAACCCCTCCTGCTGCTCCTCGACCTTGCGCCGGCGACCTTCCAGGATGCGCAGGCGAACGTCGGTGGCGGTGTGGGAGAAGAACGCCAGGTGTAGGCCGAATCGCTCGTCGTCATAGGCGTGCGGCCCGGTCTCGGCAACCCACTCCGCGAAGCGTTCTTTTCCTTCCGCAGTCAGCTTGTAGACCACCTTGCCGCGCTTGCCGGTGAAGGCAGAGGCGTTGGCAGGTAACAGTTTGCTGGCCTCGACCGTGTCGTCGACCGCGATCAGGGACTGGTCCTTCATCCGCCGAAGCGCCGGATAGAGCGACCCGTAGGAGAAGGCGCGCAGGCCACCGCACACGGTGGACAGTTCCTTGCGGAGTTCGTAGCCGTGCATCGGTCGCTCGTGCAGGAGGCCCAGGATCGCGAACTCGAGCATCCCGAACCCCTCCCTCATCCTCATCCGTGGCGGTTTGGCCAGAATCACCAGTTGTCTATGGACCGATGTATCGAGACGATATATCAGGCCCTCTGAGAATGCTAACGGCGAAGGGCCAACGGCCTAACCCGAGGTGGCCCGGTCGGAATCTCCAGGCGTTGTGGCGGCGGGATCTCCGCTCCACCCAAGGTGGCATCTGTTGGCTACGCTGATCGGGTGCTCAGCCGACGCTCGGTCGTGGACTACGCGCTGCAACGCCGCGCGCTGCTGGCCGCCGTCCATGCCGGCCGGGTGGGCCTGATCGAGGCCTGCGACGCGAGCCCGTACCTCCTGCGCGCGGCGAAGTACCACGGCGAGGTGACTCAGGTCAGTTGCCCGATCTGCCGCAGGGAACGCCTCACCTTGGTGCACTACATCTACGGCGACCGGCTGGGGACGCTGTCGGGTCAGGCGAAGACCGAGCGCGAACTGAAAGTGATGGACGGCCGGGCCTCGGAGTTCAGCGTCTACGAGGTGGAGGTCTGCCGCAGCTGTTCGTGGAACCACCTCAACTCCTCTTATGTCCTGGGGGCCGAGGTGCGGCAGGACACCGGAAAGTCGGCGGGGCGCGCCGCGCGCAGCTGAGACGACGTAGCGGGGCCTCGCCGGGACCGCACGCCGTGGCGACGTACCCTGGCCGGCGTGCCTGTTGATGACGAGACCAGCCCGATGCGGCCGGTGAACGGGCCGCCAGGCCACCGCGGGACGGGTCCAGGCAGCCCGCGTCGGGGGACATCCAGCCCGCGCCGCCGCCCGGCCCCCAGACCTCGCACGAGGAGGGAGCGGATCAAGCGTCGGGTCAGGATCGCCGTCGCCGCGCTGGCTGCGCTGTTCGTTCTGCTCACGGTCTTCGTGGTGGTCGTGTACGTGAACACCGACGTGCCGACCCCCGATCAGATCCGCACCAACCAGACCTCGGTCGTCTACTACTCGGATGGCACCACCCCGCTGGCCCGTGTCGGCGAGGAGAACCGCACCGACATCGCACTGGAGGTCGTGCCCGAGCACGTCCGCAACGCCGTACTGGCTGCGGAGAACCGCGGGTTCTATTCAGATCCCGGCATCTCGTTGACCGGCATCACGCGGGCGGTCTGGAACAACCTGACCGGCGGGGACACCCAGGGCGGGTCCACGGTCACCCAGCAGTATGTGAAGACAGCCTTTCTCGGATCCGAGCAGACCCTGTCCCGCAAGTTCCAGGAGCTGTTCCTGGCCATCAAATTGGACAACGAATACTCGAAGAATCAGATCCTGGAGTGGTACCTCAACACGATCTACTACGGCCGAGGAGCGCACGGGATCCAGGCCGCGGCAGAGACCTACTTCGGCAAGAACGCCGCCGACCTGACTGTGGCCGAAGGCGCGGTGTTGGCCTCCAGCATCCGAAGTCCGGCTCTCTACGACCCGGCCAACCACCCGGAGGCAGCCGCCGAACGCTTCGAGTACGTCATCGACGGCATGGTGGAGGAAGGCTGGCTGTCGCCGGCCGACCGTGCAGCCCAGGTGTACCCGGCGGTCCTGCCGGCCGGTCCGTCGGCCTTCAATCAGGCCAACGGCCCTGAGGGGCTGGTCCTCAACCAGGTCCGCGAGGAGTTGGCAGCGATCGGCTTCGACGAGTCCCGGCTCTACCGGGACGGGTTGAGAGTGACGACGACTGTCAGCCAACCGGCGCAGGCCGCGGCGATCCAAGCAGTGCAGGACATTCTGGCCGGCCAACCGGCCAACCTCAGGCCCGCCCTGGTTTCCATCGATCCGACCACCGGTGCCGTCCGGGCCTACTACGGCGGCGCGGTCGGGACCGGCTTCGATTACGCGCAGGCCTATCGCCAGCCGGGATCCTCGTTCAAGCCGTTCGTGGTCGCCGCGGCCCTGGAGAAGGGCATCGGGGTTCAGGCCCGTCGGGACGGGTCCTCTCCGCAGACCTTTCCGGACCGTGACGCGCCGGTACGGAACTCCGGAGGTGCGCAATGCGGTAGCTGCACCGTGCGCGAGGCGATCACCCGGTCGCTGAACACATTCTTCTACGGACTGGCATACGAAGTGGGCGGTCCGGCCGTGGCCGATGTGGCCCATCGGGCCGGAATCGCCCCCGAGATGCCCGATGGCACACCGACGCTGGGTCGGGATGGGGTGACGGCCTCATCGATCGGCATCGGCGAATACGAGGTGCGTCCGATCGACCAGGCGCATGCCTTCGCAACCTTCGCCGCCGGTGGGATAGAGCGGTCGCCGTACTTCATCAGCCAGATCGCCGACTCCCAGGGCAATGTCCTGTACTCCAAGGACGGTTCAGATGGTGAACAGGTGATCGCGCCCGAGGTTGCCAACGACGTGACCTACGCGCTGACCGACGTTGCGGAGTACTCCGACGATGAACTCGCCGATGGCCGTGAGGTGGCCTGCAAGACCGGCACTACTCAGCTCGACGACGAGAACAACAAAGACGCCTGGATGGTCGGCTACACCCCGCAGTTGGCGACTGCGGCGTGGATAGGTACGGACAACAACGAGCCGCTGCTCACCGCCGAGGGACGTTTGGTCTACGGAGCCGGCCTGCCGGGCAAGATCTGGCAGGCCTATATGAACGCAGCCCTCGCCGGCGCGGAGCAGTTGCCACTGCCGGACGAGGCGCTGATCGAAGGTGACAGCGGCCGATCTTCCTCCGGGAACGGAGGCGGAAATGGAAGTGGAAACCGGGATCGAGGCGAGACCGAGGAGCCGTCG
>JALZDV010000159.1 GCA_030862345.1 Actinomycetota bacterium
ACCGGTGGGCCTGAATCGAGTCCGGTTCCAGGATCGCGTCCCGGTCGTAGTCGTCGGTGGACGACCCGCCGGGGGCACCAGGCACGGTGCGCAGATGCCGGGACGCGCTGAGCCCGTCGGACACGCCCTTGATTCGGGCGAGCTGCGCATCGCGTTCCAGCTTCATGCGGTGCGCGTCCACCTGGTCGAACTCGGCGGTGAGTTCCCCGAAGTAGCGGTCGTCCTCGGCGGACGGCTGCTCCAGTTCCGCGATCTGCGACATGGCGTCACGGATGGCCTGGAGTCGGTTGATGCACTGGGAATGGGTCAGGGTCGGCCCGTTGGGTGCGCCCTGCCCCGTGTTGTCGTCAGCCATCGGAGGCTGCTCCTGTTCGCTTGGAGGACTGGGGTAGTGCCAGGACCCGCTCCAGCCGCTGCCGGTATTCCGCTCGGATGACTCGGCGGCGTTCCGTGGGGTTGGCTGGCCTGGCGGACGGGTGCTCCCCGGGCGTTCCCGCAGTGGCCGGCGCGTCGTCAGACGGGTGGCCAGTGGGTGCGGGTTCGGTGGATCGCGGCGCGTCGGGTGGTTCAGATAGTGCGGTCTCTGGTGCTGCTGGTTCAGTGGTTCGGGTGGCGGCGTCGGCCAGGAACACGGCACGCGCGAGTGCGCTGCGCTGGTCCGGCTCGCCGATGCGAGCCATATCGATGGTGACCTTGCTGCGGACGTCGACGGTGGTGTTCTCGTAGGCGGGCCACACGACCGGCCCCACCTCGGTGACCTTGACTTCCTTGAGGGTCCGCTTCAGCGGTCCGCGGTCCCCCGTGTTCCACAGCAGCTCCCACAGCTCATCGGGCTTGACGGGCTTCCCGTCCTTGTCGCGCCACTCCTCGCGGACCACGGAGAACCGGAAGCTCATCCCATCGACACTGCCGTCAGCGATGGCGTCCCGGACCGGCTCGATGAGCCAGTTGCCGGACAGCCGCCCCACGAGGTGCAGGCCGCGCTGGTCCTCGCCGATCTCGGTGATGCGTCCGATGGGGATGGACCCGATGAGCGGGTGATAGCCGTGGTCGAACTGCATCCGCGGGGTGCGTTCGTTCAGGGACTTGCGGAAACAGCCTCGGGCGAGGACCTCCTCGAACGATCCCTCCCAGGAGTCGATCTGGGTGGGGGAGTCGAACACCGCTCCGTAGCCCTCCAACGTGAGCCCATCGGACCCGTCGTCGTCTGCACGGACCAGCTCGAACGGCTTGGAGCGGCACAGGTCGTCGCGGGCCGGGGCGTCGCGGGTCGGCCGAAGCGGCGCGCCACGAAACGGATCCTCGCGGGCTGGCGACTGAGCATCGGGGGGCATGAGTGCTCCTCACTCCGCCCGGTTGCGGGTCGGGTCTGCCCGTTGGGGCATCGGGTATCCCGGACCGGGAGTGCCGGTGAGTTCCTTGGCTCGAAGCACGGCGGTGCGTTCGTCCTCGGGGAGCAGCGAGGGATCAACACCGCTGGCGACCTTCGCGAACGCCCGCTCATAAACCTCGGACGACAGCACCTCGGTAGTCTCATCGGGGTGCGACATGCGCAGCCTCCAAATGCAGGGCGCGGCCATTCGCGCTCGGATCAGGTTCGGTCGGTTCATTCACAGGCTGCTCATTCTCACCGGCGGGCCTCAGCTGGACGCTATACAATCCAGAGTGGACCAATAAGCCGAAGTCCCACGCCGCTAATGCGGCACGCTGCACTGACTCAGGAGTAAATCCGGCGTCCACCAGGCTCCGCATGATCGTCGCATCTGTCTGCGCGATCTCCGAGGCGTCCTTCGCGTCCTCACGAAGCATCGGGACATCGCTGGAGTCGTAGTGCAGCCGCGTCCCCGGTGGTGGCGGAAGCAGCGTGGCGAAAGAGCCCGCGAGGTCCAGCCACGTTGGGTGGCATGTTCCATCCGCGAACAGTCGTCGTGCGGTGCTGTAGTTCGAGTACGTGGAACGCTCCAGGCCGGCCATGAGGTTCGCCACCACCGGGGGGACACCGGACGCGGCGGCGATGCGGGACTCACTCACCGACGACAGTTCCGGGAACTGCATCTGCTGGAAGTTGGTTCCCACCACCGTGACGTCAGCGCCACCACCGAGGTACATGGTCTTGTAGGCGTTCTCGGTGCCCTTGTACTGAGAATCTGACTCCGCCTTGAACTTCTTGAAGTCCTCGACCTTCATCGAAGGCACCTTCACCACGAGGTTAGGAGTCGCCCCGTTGGTGAAGAAACGTTCCTTGTGTCGCGTCATCA
>JALZDV010000172.1 GCA_030862345.1 Actinomycetota bacterium
CACATGGACCGAGCCACGTTTGCGCCGCCGCCGCAGCGCTTCGAGGCGGGGGTGCCTATGGCCGCCCAGGCCATCGGGCTCGCCGCGGCCTGCGACTACCTCACCGAGCTCGGCATGGACCGGGTCGCCGAACACGAGCACGCGCTTACCGAACTGGCGCTCACCGGACTGCAGGAGATCCCCGGGGTACGCATCGTCGGGCCGCCGGACAGCATCGAACGTGGGGGAGCGGTGTCTTTCACCGTCGAGGGCATCCACCCACACGACGTGGGCCAGGTTCTCGACGACCTGGGCATCGCCGTACGCGTCGGACACCACTGCGCGTGGCCGGTCGTACGACGCTTCGGTGTGCCGGCCACCACTCGAGCGACCTTCTACGTCTACAACGGGGTCGAGGACGTGCAGGCACTGCTGGACGGCGTACGCGAGGTGCAGCGATTCTTCGGCGTCCCCGCCGCCACCCAACGGGCTACGGAGCAGGCCCGGGCGGGCGTCTGATGCAGCTCGAATCCATGTACCAGGAGATCATCCTGGACCACTACCGGCGTCCCAAAGGGCGCGGACTCCGCGAGCCCTACGACGTCGAGGTCCACCATGTGAACCCGACGTGCGGCGACGAGATCACCCTTCGAGTCCGGTTGTCCGGCAACGCGATCCAGGACGTGTCCTATGAGGGCATGGGTTGTTCGATCAGTCAGGCGTCGGCATCGGTGCTCTATGAACTAGTGGACGGTAAGAACATCAGCCGCGCCCTGGCAACCGGTGACGACTTCCGGACTTTGATGCAGAGCAAGGGCGATCCCACCGTCGCGGAGAAGCTGGAGGACTCGTTGGAAGACGCTGTTGCTTTTGCTGGCGTCGCCAAGTATCCGTCCCGGATCAAGTGCGCACTGATGAGCTGGATGGCGCTCAAGGACGCGACCGCGCAGGCGTTGGCAGCACACGAGCAGTCGTCCGCCAGGACGACGGGCAAGGAGAACCCATGACCGAGCAGATCACCCAGCCGGTTCCGACCGAGCAGATTTCTACCGCAGGTACCGGCGAGGTCGCCTCGATCGAGGATGTCGAGGAGGCGATGCGTGACGTCGTCGACCCGGAACTCGGCATCAACGTCGTGGACCTGGGACTGGTCTACGGCATCACCGTCGATGAGGACAACGTGGCGACTCTGGACATGACGCTCACCTCGGCGGCATGCCCGCTGACCGACGTCATCATGGATCAGACGCGTGCGGCGCTGACCGGAGGTCCTGGCCCAGGCCTGGTCAATGACGTTGCCGTCAACTGGGTCTGGATGCCGCCATGGGGCCCGGAGAAGATCACCGACGACGGTCGCGAGCAGCTGCGAGCCCTCGGCTTCCGCATCTGAACCGTTTCCGGACTTAGCGCAGGGCGCCAAGACGAACTGGGACTGTCGGTGGTCACCACGCCGAGTTGGATGCCGACATGACCGCCCTCGCCGAGCTGCTCGAGCAGATCGGCAGCGGTCTGCCGTTGCCAGCCACCGGCGGGGTGAGGTTACTTCCCGGACCAACCGGTTTCGCCGTCGGCGCGGTCCTCGGCTTTACCGGCCATCATGTGATCGCTGCCGATGCCGATCCAGGGTGGTTGATGTCGCAGCTGGCCGACTCCGAGATTGGCCGACCGTTGAATCCAGAATTTCTGGCCGCGCTCGGGGGGCACCTCGACGCCAGGCCCGGCGGGCAGGACGTCCTGCTCGTGGCCGGACCCGGCACGCAGACCGGCCCGGTAGGAGAGGCCGTTGCGGAGAATCCCACCACGCTGGACCATCTCCGAGTTGAACGGGCGCTGCGATACCGAGACGATGTTCGGGTCGCAACGCTGTCCGGTGGTCTGGTCACCGTCGGCCGAGGACTGGCCCGTCGATGGGAGATCAGTATCGAGGTGGCGGAGTCTGGCCGCAATGCGGGACTGGGGCGGGCACTGGCCGCCTACGGCCGCACGCTCGTCCCTGCCGGCGCTGCGTTGTGGGCGCAGGTGCATCCGGCCAACGTCGCTTCTCTGCGCGCCTTCCTGGCCGCGGGGTACCGGCCCGTGGGAGCCGAGGTGCTGTTCGCCCGCGGTCTGGCGGCGCGGCGATGATCGGTCGAGCGTACGTGGGCATCTCGGGCTGGCGCTATCCGCCATGGCGCGGAACGTTCTATCCGAAGGGCCTGGCCCAACGCAGAGAGTTGGAGTACGCCGCGAGCCTGCTGGGAAGCGTCGAGATCAATGGCTCCTTCTACGCGCTGCAGCGACCGGAGAACTACCAGCGCTGGTACGCCGAGAC
This sequence comes from Actinomycetota bacterium, assembly GCA_030862345.1. Lineage (GTDB taxonomy): Bacteria > Actinomycetota > Actinomycetes > Mycobacteriales > Geodermatophilaceae > JACCQS01. Next base: position 2,291 of record JALZDV010000172.1, read on the forward strand.
GCCGGAGGACTTCCTGTTCTCGGTCAAGGGCGGACGCTTCATCACGCACATGAAGAAGCTGCGCGATGTCGACATCCCGCTAGCCAACTTCTTCGCCTCAGGCGTGCTTGCCCTAGCCGACAAACTGGGTCCGCTGCTCTGGCAGTTACCACCGATGCTTGGCTTCGACGCTGATCGACTGGGCGCCTTCTTCGATCTTCTGCCGCGCACGACCGCCGAGGCCGCGCAGCTTGCCCAGGGGCATGACGAACGGTTGACCGACCGCGACTGGACGACGACTGACCAGGATCGACCGTTGCGACACGCGGTCGAGATCCGGCACAAGAGTTACCTGGACCCGGCCTTCCTGACCCTGCTCCGGGAACGGGACGTCGCGATCGTGGTCGCGGATACGGCGGGAAAGTGGCCGTTGATCGAGACCATCACCTCGAACTTCGCCTACATCCGCTTGCACGGTGACGAGGAGCTGTACGTCAGCGGTTACTCCGAGCCGGCCCTGGATCGGTGGGCCGGCCTGCTGCATGGCTGGCGTACCGGAGCGACGACCCCCGACGGGATCCCGCGGGATGTGTACGTCTACTTCGACAACGACGTGAAAGTGCACGCGCCGTACAACGCGATCGACCTCGCGCGTCGGCTGGACGAGTTGGCGGCCTAGCTTACAGCTCGCGACCGAAACTTCGGCTCAGCGGTGCACATCGGTAGTGGCCGAAGCCGGGGATCGGCCGGTAACCATGGCTCTCGTACAGCGCCATCGCCTCCGGCTGCGGCTCGCCGGTCTCCAATACCAACGCTGTGAATCCCAGTTCGCGGGCGCGGTCCTCGGCGGCGGCCAGCAGGGCACGCGCATGTCCCTGCCGACGGTGCTCCGGTCGGATGTACATCCGCTTGATCTCGCCGACCCGCTCCTCGTGGCGACGCACTCCGATGCACCCGATCGACCGGCTGTTTCCCGAGAGCGCCAGCAGGAAGGTGCCCGACGGTGGTTCGAACTCGTGCGCGGCAATCGGTGAGTCATCCGGGCCGCCGTACAGACCGGCATAGACCGCCTGCACCTCACTGATGAGTTCAATGCTGCGCGGGTCCTCCGGAGACACCTCGACAACGGCGGGAGCCGGGACTCGAGCGGGGCGCAGAGCGGTCACCGGTCAAGCCTCGCATGAGCTTCCGGAGTACGGTGACCTGGCTATGGACCTCACCGAGCTCACGAATACCAGCCTGCTGGGCATCTACCTCAACGATCACCTCGCCGGTGCAACTGCAGGGGTGTCCTTGATCGAACGCGCCGCCGCTGCCCAAGAGCGGACTCCGGCCGGTCCGCCACTGGCCAAGCTGGCCAAGGAGATCGCCGAGGACCGGGATGCCCTGCTGGAGATCATGGCGGACCTGGACGTCGGTGTTGCGCGGTACAAGATCGCCGGAGCCTGGGTTGTCGAGCGGGCCGGGCGCCTGAAACTGAACGGGCGACTGCTCAGCCGTTCCCCGCTCAGTTCGCTGGTGGAGTTGGAGGGGATGAAGCTGGGTGTGGAAGGCAAGGCGGCACTCTGGCGCAGCCTGCGCGCGCTGGCCGATCAGGACTCCCGCTTGGAGATCAGCCGCCTGGAGAACCTGATCGCCCGGGCGAAGGCGCAGTCCCGAACGCTGGAGAAGCTGCGGGTCGCCGCGGCAGCCGAGGCACTTACCTGACCAGGATCTCGCGGCCCGCGGTCCACCCGTTCCACGTGCACTGGGCGTAACGCGCGTGACGTAACGCGTCGGGTGCCTGGGAGCCAGGACGCGTGTCACGCGATTGCTGATGTCGTTGCCTGTCCCGCCTACCATTGGTGTTCTTGTGATCACCGCGACCGACCTGGAACTCCGCGCGGGCACCCGAACTCTCCTCACGGGTGTCACGCTGCGCGTCCAACCAGGCGATCGGATCGGGCTGGTGGGCCGCAACGGCGCCGGTAAGACGACGACGCTGACCAGCCTGGCCGGTGAGGCGCTGCCTGCCGCCGGCACGATCGACCGGCGCGGGGAGTACGGCTACCTTCCGCAGGACCCGCGCACCGGGGACCTCGATGTCCTCGCCCGTGATCGGGTGCTGTCGGCTCGCGGCCTGGACACCCTCATGCAAGATCTTGCCAAGACGCAGGTGGCGATGGCCGAGCATGCGGACGGTCCCGAGCGGGATGCCGCCATCCGCCGGTACGGGAACCTGGAGGACCGCTTCGCGGCCCTCGGTGGGTACGCCGCCGAGAGCGAGGCCGCCCGGATCTGTGCCAACCTCGGCCTCCCTGACCGCGTGCTCTCCCAGCCGCTTCGGACGCTGTCCGGCGGTCAGCGCAGACGGGTGGAGCTCGCCCGGATCCTGTTCTCCGGCGCCGAGACCCTGCTGCTGGATGAACCGACGAACCATCTCGACGCGGATTCGATCACCTGGCTGCGGGATTTCCTGCGCAGTCACGGCGGCGGGCTGATCGTGATCAGTCATGACGTGGGACTGCTCGAGCACGTGGTGAACAAGGTCTGGTACCTCGATGCCGGCCGCGCCACGGTCGACCAGTACAACGTGGGCTGGAAGGCCTATCTCATCCAACGTGACACCGACGAGCGTCGGCGACGACGTGAGCGGGCCAATGCCGAGCGCAAGATCGATCAACTTCGCGGCCAGGCGGACAAGATGCGGGCCAAGGCGACCAAGGCTAGAGCCGCGCACTCGATGGATCGCCGGGCCGATCGTCTGCTGGCCGGTTTGTCCGAGGTGCGCCAGTCCGACCGGGTGGCCAAGGTGCGCTTCCCGACCCCGGCACAGTGCGGCCGTACACCGCTGCTCGCGACCGGTCTGGCCAAGTCCTACGGCAGCCTCGAGGTCTTCGTCGACGTCGACCTGGCCGTCGACAAGGGCGCGCGGGTGGTCATCCTCGGCCTGAACGGAGCCGGGAAGACCACGCTGTTGCGGGTGCTTGCTGGGGCAGAACCGGCCGACAGCGGCGAGATCAGGCCGGGCCACGGCTTGCGGATCGGCTACTACGCGCAGGAGCACGAGACCCTGGACGTCGACCGCAGTGTGCTGGAGAACATGCGTGCCACGTCGCCGGAGTCCACCGACGGCGAACTGCGGAAGATCCTCGGCGCGTTTCTGTTCAGCGGGGACGTGGCGGATCAGGCAGCCGGGACACTGTCGGGCGGGGAGAAGACCCGGCTGGCGCTGGCGAGCCTCGTCAGCTCGGGTGCCAACGTGCTACTGCTGGACGAGCCCACCAACAACCTGGATCCGATTTCACGGCAACAGGTCTTGGATGCCCTTCGTACCTACCGGGGTGCGGTCGTCCTGGTCACCCACGACGAAGGCGCGGTCGAGGCGCTGGCGCCGGAGAAAGTGATCCTGCTTCCTGACGGGGTCGAGGACGTCTGGAGCGAAGAGCTGATCGATCTGGTCTCCCTCGCTTAGTGTCCTTCGGCCAGCGACCGCTTCGATGACCTGCTGGGCTTGCGCAGGGCCCGCTTGAGGGCATCGGGTGGCGTCTGGAGCAGGTCGAGGACCGCCTGCTCGATCTGGCCGTGCGTGACACCGTCACCAAGGGAGATGTCCTCCCGGACAACCCGAAATGCCGGGCTGATCGTGATCCCATCCTCATACAGATCGATCACCCGCGGGTCGACGTAGGAGGCGCGGGCCACGGTCGGGGTGTTGCCGAGATACTCCGACACCGCGCGCATCGCCCCGGCCACGGCCCGCTTGCGGGCGGTCCTGGACCCGGATTTGTCAACCTGACCGGCCAGCTCGACGGCGGCCAGAACCGTGCCATGCCAGGTTCGAAAGTCTTTTGCCGAGACGTCATCACCGACGGTCTCCTTGATGTAGCCGTTGATGTCGGTGGACGTGATGTCGTACCACCGGCGGCCCACCCGGAAGGCGAGCAGTTCCGGGCCGCCGCCGCGCCGCCGCCGTAACAGCTCCACGGCTTCTCGGATCGGCTCGTCTGCCAAGGCGATCAGGCGTCCCTTTCCGGACTTCGCGGTGTATTCGAAGACCACTGAGCCGTTCTGGATCCGGACGTGCTGCTTCTCGATGGTCGCCAGACCGTAGCTGCCGTTCGCTTCGGCGTAGGCCTCGCCGCCGATCCGGAAGAATCCAAGATCGAGCAATCGAAAGGCGGTGGCCAGAGCCCGTTCTCGGGGCATCCCGTCGAGGGCGAGGTGATCCGCGACGGTGCATCGGGCTTGAGGCAGACGTCCGGCCACCCTCAGAACCCGATCGTGCTTGCTCTTGTCCCGCAGCTCACGCCACCGCGGGTGATACAGGTACTGTCGCCGCCCGGCGTCGTCGGTGCCGACGGCCTGGATGTGGCCGTTCTCCAGCGGGCAGATCCAGACCTCCTTCCAGGCCGGCGGGATGACCAGCTGCCGGCACCGTAGGGCTGCATCGGTGCTCAACCGGGCTCCGTCCTCGTCCAGATACACGAAGCCCTTTCCGTTGCGCCGACGGGTCCACCCTGGCGAGTTCGGGGAGACCGTACGCAGTCGCGGCATTCCCACTTTTTACGCTGTAAGGGGCTTCCCGTCGAGTGCTTGCTGGAGACAACCCCATCCGCGCAGCAGGGACGAGCCAGCGGCATGACCTCCGGCACTTTTTGGGCTGTCCCGGTGCGGCCTCGGCCGAAACCCCTTGTGAGGAACCCGGCTAGAAGGTCTCCTTAGGCCCGCAGTCAACGTGTTGGCTGGGTCGGATTGGTGTCGAAACCGGAGGTCTTGTCAGGATGGTTGAACTGAAGAAGGGTGCCAGGATCACCGGCCAACAGCGTGCGGACCTGGCCGGAGACTTCGGCAAGCGATACCAGGCAGGCGAAAGCGTGCGCGCCCTCGCATCAGCGTCCGGACGGTCGTACGGCTTCGTGCATCGCCTGTTGGTGGAGTCGGGTCATGTGATGCGGGCACGTGGAGGCGCGAACCGACGCAAGCGCTGAGCCGGCGGGCGGCAGTCGCGGGCATCGCACCGCTGATCGGGCTACGGCGGTGTCACGCCCGCGTCTCTGGACTGCCTAGTCTCCTGGAATGACGTCCAGGTCGTCCGACGACGGCGGCGTAGAGCTACTCGTCGAGGGCGCCGTCGCCACGGTCACCCTGAACCGTCCCGACCGGCTCAACAGCCAGACCCCGGCGACCTGGCGTGCACTGGCCGCCGTCGGTGCGGGACTGGGTCCTGAGGTGCGCATCGTCGTCGTGCGTGGCGAGGGCCGGGCCTTCTCGGCGGGGCTGGACCGGAGCCTGTTCACGGCCGACCCGGGAGTCGCCGATGGACTCGGGGCGATTGCGCAGGGAAGCGAAGCCGAGATTGCCGAGCGGATCGCGGAGTTCCAGGCCGGCTTCTTGTGGCTCACCGAAGGATCTGCCATCTCCATCGCCGCCGTGCAAGGGCATGCCATCGGTGCCGGCTTCCAACTCGCCCTTGCCTGCGACCTGCGTGTGCTCGCCGAGGAGGCGACGCTGACCATGGCCGAGACTTCGCTCGGCCTGGTTCCCGACCTGACCGGGACGGCGCCTCTGGTCCGGGCGGTCGGCTACTCCAGGGCACTGGAGATCTGCGCGACCGGTCGCCGGGTCGCCGCTGCGGAGGCCGGGGCTCTGGGCCTGGCCACCGCCGTTGTTCCGGCAGACCAGCTGACGGGTGCCGTTTCCGATCTCGTCGCCGCTCTGCTGGCTGCACCGCCCGAGTCCCTTGCGGCGACCAAACAACTGCTGCTCGACGCGGCCGACCGAACGCGGGTTGAGCAGAACCAAGCTGAAAGGCTGTCCCAGGTCCCGTTGCTGCGCCGGTTACGGGAATCCTGATCAGCGGTCATCCGCCCAGTGCGCGGTGCATCGAGGGAACAGCCGTCGGACCCGGAGTGTTTAATGCGCCAGAGGTGAAGACGTGACCGGCATGGGGCATATGGGGAGCATGTCGTCCTGGCGGGCGATGCGGTCCTTCTCGACCGACCCAGCGGACAAGCAAAAGCAGCTCCCGCCCGGCACCTGGAAACGGGTTCTCGGCTACGCAGCGCCGTACCGGCGGGACCTGGTGATCTTCATCTCACTGGTGGTCCTGGCCGCGGTCGCCGGGGTCGCCACTCCGGTCCTGGCCGGTGACATCGTCAATGTGATCTCCAGCGAGTCCGGCACGACCGTGGCCGTGATCAGGTTGGCCTCAATCATCGCCGGACTGGCAGTTTTCGACGCGCTCATGTCGCTGGCCCAGCGCTGGTACTCCGCCCGCATCGGCGAGGGCGTCATCTACGACCTCCGAACGCAGGTCTACGAGCACGTCCAGCAGATGTCCATTGCGTTCTTCACCCGGGCGCAGACCGGCGCCCTGGTCAGCCGGCTCAACTCCGACGTGCTGGGGGCGCAGCGGGCGTTCACCTCGGTCCTGTCCGGCGTGATCTCCAACGTGGTCGGATTGGTGCTCACCGTCGGCGTCATGCTGACGCTGTCCTGGCAGATCACCGTGATGTCCCTGATCCTGCTGCCGGTTTTCATCTTTCCGGCGCGGATCGTGGGGCGGCGCCTGCAGAAGATCACCCGGGAGAGCTACGACCTCGACGCGTCGATGAACGCCACCATGACCGAGCGCTTCAATGTCGCGGGTGCGCTGCTCGTCGCACTGTTCGGGCGGCCCGAACAGGAGGCTGAGTCCTTCCGCGGTCGAGCCGGTCGGGTCCGTGACATCGGCATCGTCTCTGCCATGTACGGCCGGATCTTCTTCGTTGCCCTGAGCCTGGTCGCCTCGCTTGCTGCCGCACTCGTGTACGGCGTCGGTGGCGTGCTGGCCGTACAGGGGAATCTGGATGCCGGCACGGTCGTGTCCCTCGCGCTGCTGCTGTCCCGGCTGTACGGCCCGCTGACTGCGCTGTCCAACATTCGCGTCGACCTCATGAGCACGCTGGTCTCCTTCGACCGGGTCTTCGAGGTACTGGATCTCGCACCAGGGATCGAGCAGCATCCCGACGCTGTGGATCTGACACCCGGATCGCGGTCCGTCGAGTTCGACAACGTGCACTTCACCTATCCCAGTGGTGACGAGGTCTCACTCGCCTCGCTCGAGGACATAGCCGTCGTCGACTCGAAGACTTCGACCCCCGTCCTGCACGGCGTGTCGTTCAATGCTGCGCCGGGAGAGCTGATCGCTCTCGTCGGCCAGTCGGGGGCGGGCAAGACCACGATCGCCAACCTGATCCCGAGGCTCTACGACGTGAGCGCGGGCGCGGTCCTCGTCGGTGGGACAGACATCCGCAGGGTCACCCTTTCCTCATTGCGGGCCCGGATCGGCATGGTCACCCAGGACGCCCACCTCTTCCACGACACGATCCGGGCAAACCTGGCCTATGCCCGGCCGGAGGCAACCGACGCAGAGATGCGCGCGGCCGTCCGCGACGCGCAATTGCAGGGATTGCTCGACTCGCTGCCCGACGGGCTGGACACCGTGGTCGGCGATCGGGGTCACCGCCTGTCCGGCGGTGAGAAACAGCGGATGGCGATCGCCCGACTGCTGCTCAAGGCACCTGACATCGTGATCCTGGACGAGGCCACCGCGCATCTGGACAGCGAGTCCGAGGCTGCGGTCCAATTGGCGCTGGAGTCGGCGCTGGTCGGAAGAACCTCACTCGTGATCGCGCATCGGCTGTCCACGATCCGCAGAGCCGATCAGATTCTCGTCGTCGAGAACGGGCGGATCGCTGAGGCCGGGCGCCACGAGGACCTGCTGGCCGCAGGGTCCCGATACGCCGACCTCTATCGCACCCAGTTTGCCGACCAGGAGCCGCGCCCGATCGCTGTGCTCTGATCGGATCCTGCTGCGTACGGTGGATCGGTGGCGAGTGAGTTCAGCGGCACCGGCGACCCGGCCCGGAGCATGGGCCTGCTGTGGCCCGACAGCGAGCCGGCCAGCCGGCGAGGCCCGGGTCCCGATCCGCGCCAATCCGTTGCCGAGATCGTCCGTACGGCGATCGAGTTGGCCGACACCGAGGGGCTGAGCGCAGTCTCCATGCGCAGGGTCGCTCAGCGTCTCGGCGTGGGCACGATGTCGCTGTACACCTACATCCCTGCCAAGGCCGAACTCCTCGACGTCATGCTCGACACGGTGTACGGAGAAGTCGTCAGCAGCGTTGACGGTGTGGGCTGGCGGAGTCGGCTGGACCGAGTCGCCCGGGACAACTGGGCGCTATATCGGCGGCACCCGTGGCTCCTGCAGGTAGCAACTGGGCGGCCACCCTTGGGGCCCAATGTGATTGCCAAGTATGACCGCGAACTGCGCGCAATAGACGGCGCGGGGCTGGACGATGTCGAGATGGACTCTGTGATCACACTCGTCAACGGTTTCGTGCACGGGGCCGCATGCGGTGCCGCCGGGGCCAGCGCCGTCGTGGCCCAGACCGGGCTGACCGACGCGCAGTGGTGGGCCGCCATGGCGCCCTACCTCGACAAGGTCTTCGACTCGACCGCCTTTCCCCTTGCCTCCCGCGTCGGGCCGCAGCCGGGGAGCAGCACGGTGGCGCCTATGACTTCGAGCATGCCTTCGAGTTCGGTCTCGCCCGATTGCTGGACGGGATTGAGGCACTCGTCGAGCAGGGCCGCGGTTGACCGCTCGGGATCACGGTCACACGTCAACTGACCAGAAGCGTGCTCACCTCGTCGGCGCAGCCCCAGGACATGGTCACTCCGGCGCCGCCGTGCCCGTAGCAGGCCACCACCGGCCGGCCGGCCGGGTCCAGTTCGTCGCAGCGTTCCAGCCGGACCTCGGTACGTCCTGGGCGAAGTCCGACCGCACTGGACAGTATCCGGGCATCGGTCAGGTCAGGCACCAGGGTGCGGGCCCGGGCAAGCAGCACAGCCTCGGTCGCTGCATCGGGTTGCAGCGAGTACTGGCCGACCTCTGCGGTGCCGCCGCACACGACGTCGTCCACGCGCGGAATGACGTAGCAGAACTGGTCGGGATCGTCCTCATCGAGCAGCCAGTCGGTGAGCCCAGGATTGGCCAGGCGCACCACCTGCCCCCTGATCGGGGTCACCTCCCCGTCGCCGACGAGTTCGAGCGCCCCCATCCCGACGGCCATGACCACCGCGTCGGCGCAAGGATCCGCGGCGCCCACCGAATCGAGCTTGGCGGATTCGGTGGTTACCCCCAACTCTGCGCAGCGACTTTGCAGCCAGTTCAGGTAGCTGCTCATGACGATCACCGGGAGCTGGGCTCGTAGGCCGCCCAGGATCGCTGGTTGTGCGGCCAGCCCGACCGGGAGGTCCTCGCGGCCGAGCCGGATCCGGTCGGTCAGCTGCTCTGCCCACCACAGATCCGGATCGGCGCTGCGATGAAGCTGCGTGCCGTACCGCATAGCGACCCCGGTGGCCGGATCATCGGCCAGCGCCTGGAAAACCCGGAGGGAGGTCATCGACCAGGCCAGCACCCGATCCAGCGGAAAGGCTCGGTACGGAAACCACATCGCCGCGGCGACGGCCGAGACCGACTCGGCGGCCGGCTGCGCAGCGAGCATGTGCACCGAATGGTGCGACTCGGCCAGCCGCACCGCACAGGTCAGGCCGATCACCCCGGCCCCGACCACACACACCCGCACGCCTCCTCCTCCCACCAATCGACTCAGGGGCACCCTGCTACGTACCTATCGCTAGAACCTTCCCCTCATGTCCAGGTTCACGGATCGACTGGCGGCCGGTGGAGACCATCAGGGGAGGATTACTACGTTCCTATGGTCACAGGGTGCCCCTGAGTCGGGTGGGTCAGCTGCGCAGGAGTGAGCGCAGTACGTACTGCATGATGCCGCCGTGGCGGTAGTACTCGGCCTCACCCGGTGTGTCGATCCGCACACGGGTCAGAAACTCACGGTGTCCGGCCCGAACCGTCACCTCGCGAGGCACCGGACCGTCGTTCATCGCGATGATGCCGACAACCGAGATCTCCTCATCGCCGCTTAGCCCCAGCGACTCTGCACTGTCGCCGTCGGCATACTGCAACGGGAGCACCCCCATCCCGATCAGGTTCGACCGGTGGATGCGCTCGTAGGACTCGGCGATCACCGCGCGTACCCCGAGCAGCGCGGTTCCCTTGGCGGCCCAGTCCCGGGACGACCCCGAGCCATATTCCTTGCCGGCTAGGACGACCAGCGGGATACCCGCCTCACGATAGGCGCAGGCGGCGTCATAGATCGTCTGTTGCTCGCCGGTCAGATGGTTCACCGTGTACCCGCCCTCGACACCCGGTACCAGTTGGTTGCGTAGCCGGATGTTGGCAAAGGTCCCACGGATCATCACCTCGTGGTTGCCGCGTCGTGAGCCGTAGGAGTTGAAGTCCCGCTTGGTGATTCCGTGTTCGTTGAGATAGGCACCGGCGGGGGAGTCAGCCTTGATCGCCCCGGCGGGGGAGATGTGGTCGGTGGTCACCGAGTCGCCGAGAACCGCGAGAATGCGTGCACCGCTGATATCGGTGACATCGGAGGGCTGGCGGGACATGCCCTCGAAGTACGGCGGACGCCGTACGTAGGTGGACTCGTCGTCCCACTCGAAGACATCGCCCTCGGGTGTCGGCAGCGACTTCCAGCGCTCGTCGCCGGCGAAGACGTCGGCGTAGTCCCGGGTGTACATCTCTGCGCTGACCGAGGCTTCGATGGTCGCCTGGATCTCCTGCGGGGAGGGCCAGATGTCGTGCAGGAAGACGTCGATGCCCTCCCCGTCCTGACCGAGCGGCTCGGTGGTCAGGTCCAGATCCATCGTCCCGGCCAAGGCGTAGGCGATCACTAGCGGCGGGGAGGCGAGGTAGTTCATCTTCACATCCGGGTTGATCCGACCCTCGAAGTTCCGGTTGCCCGACAGCACCGCAACGACGGCCAGGTCGGCCTCGTTGACTGCGGCGGAGACCGGTTCGGGCAGCGGGCCGGAGTTGCCGATACAGGTCGTACATCCGTACCCCACAAGATGGAAGCCGAGCTTCTCCAGGTACGGGATCAGCTCCGCCCTGGCGTAGTAGTCCATGACCACCTTCGACCCCGGCGCAAGGGAGGTCTTGACCCACGGCCTGGCCGTCAGTCCTCGCTCGACAGCATTCTTTGCGAGCAGAGCCGCACCCAGCATGACCGAAGGGTTGGACGTGTTGGTGCAGGACGTGATCGAGGCGATGACCACATGGCCATGATCGACGGAGGTCTGCCTGCCGTCCTCCATGGTGACGGGCGTCGGCTGCCGAACCCGGTCAGCTACTGCAGCGGAGTCTGCGGATGGGGGCCCCTGTGGCGCCCCATGGGGCGGGCCATCCCCGTCCCGTTCACCGAGCGCCGGAGGATCACTGGCCGGGAAGGTGTCCTCGACGGCTTTGTCCACGGTGGAGCGAGTGCTCGGCGTGGTGCGTTCGGCACCCTTCGCATAGTCCGGTAGCGCCTCACGGAAGGAGGCCTTGGCATCGGCAAGGGCGACCCGGTCCTGCGGGCGCTTCGGGCCGGCGATGGAAGGCACGACCGAGCCCAGGTCCAGTTCGAGGTATTCGGAATAGGCAGCCTCTCGGGCCGGGTCGTGCCACAGCCCCTGCTCCTTGCAGTACGCCTCGACCAGCGCGCGCTGCTCCGGTGTACGACCGGTGAGTTCGAGGTAGCGCACCGTCTCGGCGTCGATCGGGAACATCGCGGCGGTCGAGCCGAACTCCGGGCTCATGTTCCCGATCGTGGCGCGGTTGGCCAGCGGCACGGCAGCAACGCCCTCCCCGTAGAACTCGACGAACTTTCCGACGACGCCGTGCGCGCGGAGCATCTCGGTGATCGTGAGCACCAGGTCAGTGGCGGTGGCGCCGTCAGGAAGTGCCCCGGTGAGTTTGAATCCGACGACTCGGGGGATCAGCATCGAGATGGGCTGGCCGAGCATCGCCGCCTCCGCTTCGATTCCGCCGACGCCCCAGCCCAGAACACCGAGCCCGTTGACCATCGTCGTGTGCGAGTCGGTGCCGACGCACGTGTCGGGATAGGCCAACCGGCGCGCGCCCTCGCCGGTGACGAACACGACCCTGGCCAGGTGCTCGATGTTGACCTGGTGGACGATCCCGGTTCCGGGGGGGACGACCCTGAACTGTTCGAAGGCGGTCTGTCCCCAGCGCAGGAACTGGTAGCGCTCGGCGTTTCGTTCGTACTCGAGGTTCACGTTGCGCTCGAAGGCATCCGAGCGGGCGAACACGTCGGCGATCACAGAGTGGTCGATCACCAACTCGGCTGGTGCGAGCGGGTTGATCCTGGACGGATCACCACCCAGTGTGGCCATGGCCTCACGCATGGTTGCCAGGTCGACGACGCACGGGACCCCGGTGAAGTCCTGCATGATCACCCGAGCCGGAGTGAACTGGATCTCCTGGTCGGGCTCGGCGGTCGGGTCCCAGGCGGCCAGCGCGCGGATGTGGTCGGCGGTGATGTTCTCGCCGTCCTCGGTTCTGAGCAGATTCTCGAGCAGGACCTTCAGGCTGTACGGAAGCTTGTCGGCACCCTGGATCGCGGCCAGCCGAAAGAACTCGTAGGACCCGTCGCCCACCGACAACGTGTCCGACGCACCGAAGCTGTTCTTGCTCGAATTCACCGGTTGCGACCTCCTTGGCTCAAGTCTGCGGTCTGTGCCTCCAGTGTCCCGTATCGGCCGGCAGGGGCGGGTGTGAGGTGCCCGAGCAGCCCGGATCCGCCCGGCCGTCGAACACTGCCGATGCTGCGAACCGGGCGGGTACCGGATGTTGACTGCACCTCTGCGGGGCGGCGTCCCATATGGTGCGCCCATGTCAGCGGAGGCCTCGACCGGAGTCCTGGTGACGCGACCGCCGGGCTGGTCGGGGATCCGCTGGGGTCTGGCCGCCGCGTACGGCGTCGTCCTCGTCGTGTTCGTGGTGACCGAAGGAGTCCCGATCGAACGCCTCGGGCTCTACGCCTGGGTCCTGACCGGGCTCTCGATCGGTTGCATCGGCCGCGGCTGGCGGGCGATGGCCAGGCTGGTTCTGGACTGGCTGCCCTTTCTCGGCATTCTGGTCCTCTACGACCTGACCCGGGGCCTCGCCGACAGCCTGGGGATGCCGGTGCACGTCAGCGACTTGGCGGCCCTGGAGTCGACGCTGTTCGGGGGGACGTTGCCGACGGTGTGGCTGCAGGAGCACCTCTATCCGTCGGCCGGCTGGAACACCGGCGGAGACGGAGCCTGGTGGCACGTCGTGGTCACCGCGGTCTACGTGTCGCACTTCCTCGTGACCCCGATCATCGCCGCCGTCCTGTGGCTGCGCAACCGCTCGCGCTGGATCAGCTTCACTGCCCATGTCGTCGGCGTCGCCCTGGTGGGAGTAGCGACCTACATCCTGGTTCCGGCGGCGCCTCCCTGGTACGCCGCGGCGCGTGGCGTCATTCCGGATGTGGAGCGGCTTTCCGGCCTGGGCTGGGACGTGATGGGGCTGCACAGCGCGGGCGCTCTGCTTGATCAGGGTCAGGCGAAGGTGAACCTGGTGGCGGCACTGCCGTCGTTGCACACCGCGTACGCCGTGCTCGTGCTGTTGTTCTTCTGGCCCGTACTGAGTCGGACGGCCCGGATCCTGCTCACCGTCTACCCGCTGCTCATGGGATTCGTGCTCGTGTACTCCGGGGAGCACTACGTCGTCGATGTTCTGCTCGGGTGGGTCTGCGCCGGGATCGTGGTCATCGCCCTGGCCCGGATCAACCGGGCCTGGCAGCGCCACCGGCGAGCCGCCGAGTCACGGCAGCCGGCCACGCAGCCGGAGCCTCTCGTCGGAGTTGTATCCGCGGGCTAGCGTGTCGACATGCGTGTTCCGCTGCTGATCAATGACTTCCTCGACCGGGCCGAACTGGTCTATGGCGACCGGATCGGCGTCGTCGACGAGCCCGACCAACCAGCCAGATCACTGGGCTCGGTGACCTATCGAGAGCTGGCCAGACGGGGTCGGGCCATCCAAGCTGGGCTCGATGAACTGGGGATCGGCGCAGGCGAGCGGGTGGCGATCGTCAGTCACAACTCTGCGCGGCTGCTCGAACTCCTCTACGCCGTACCCGCCTCGGGGCGAATCCTGGTGCCGATCAACTTCCGCCTGCAGGCCGAGGAGGTCGCCTACATCGTCGAGCACAGCGGCGCCCGGGTGTTGCTGGTCGACCCGGAATTGGACAAGGCCCTGGCCGCGATCCCCGCCGAACACCGGTTCCTGCTCGGAGACGAGAGCGACGACGCTCTGCTCCGCTACGAGACCGAACCACAGCCGTGGTCTGACCCCGACGAGGACGCGACAGCGACCTTGAACTACACCAGCGGAACGACGGCGCGACCCAAGGGCGTCCAGTTGACCCACCGCAACATCTGGATCAACTCGGTCACCTTCGGGATGCACATGCAGATGTCCGACCGTGACGTCTACCTGCACACGCTTCCGCAGTTCCATTGCAACGGCTGGGGGCTGCTCTACTCGGCGGCCGGTGTGGGCGCCACCAACGTCATCATCCGCAAGATCGACGGAGCCGAGATCCTCCGGCGCGTGGACGAGCACGGGATCACGTTCGCCGCCGGTGCCCCGGCGGTGTGGAACATGACCCTGGACGCCGCCGCCCAGTTGCAGGGGGACATCCCGGGCCGCGGAAGCACCCGCATCGTCGTGGCCGGAGCGCCGCCGCCCTCACGAATGATTGCCCGGGTCGAGAAGGAACTGGGTTGGGAGTTCAACCAGATCTACGGGCTGACCGAGACCACCCCGCTGGTGACCGTCAACCGGCCGCGAGCGGAGTACGACGACCGCTCCGCGGAGGAGCGGGCCACGCTGCTGTCCCGAGCCGGCGTGCCGGGGATCGGAACACGAACGAAGACGTCGGACTCCGGCGAGATCCTGGTCCGCGGCAACATCGTCATGGGCGGCTACTGGGAGAACCCGGAGGCCACTGCCGAGGCTATCCAAGATGGCTGGTTCCACACCGGGGACGGCGGAAGCATCGACGAGGGCGGCTACCTCACGATCTCCGACCGGAAGAAGGACGTGATCATCACCGGTGGTGAGAACGTCTCGTCGATCGAGGTCGAGGACGCCGTATTCAGCCATCCAGCCGTCGCCGAGGTCGCCGTCATCGGGGTTCCCGATGACATGTGGGGCGAGCGGGTGACGGCCCTGATCGTCCTGGCGGAGGGGGCGACGGCGACGGAGGACGAGATCATCGCCCACGTGAGATCCAAACTGGCCGGCTACAAGACCCCGAAAGCCGTGGAGTTCCGCTCCCAGATACCCAGGACCTCGACCGGCAAGGTGCAGAAGTTCAAGCTGCGCCAGGAGTTCTGGGAGGGCGCGCAGCGCCAGGTCAACTAGCGGCGGAGAAGAGGTGCGCCGGGGTGACACGGCATAACGCGTCGGGCAGCCACGGGGGGAGCTGCCCGACGCACCAAGAACTGTAGCAGGGAGATCAGGATCGCCGCGATGCTCTGCGGCTGAAATCGGCGCGTCCGGGCGGAAGCTTCACAGTCAGTTCACGCCTAGCGGTGTGTGGTGATGGGCGTCGAGTCCACAGCTCGGCATGCTCGAGCCATTCCCAGCCAGACCCGGATCCGCCGATCGCCAGGAGGAGCTCAATGAGCACCCCAGCTCCCATTCCACCAGCCCAGGATGCCGGAGAGATCGAGCGCGTCCTGTTTGAAATCAAGCAGGTGATCGTCGGCCAGGACCGGATGGTCGAGCGGATGGTCGTCGGCCTGCTGGCCAGGGGTCACCTGCTCATCGAAGGGGTACCCGGTGTCGCGAAGACGCTGGCGGTGGAGACCCTCGCCGCGACCGTCGGGGCCAGCTTCACCCGGCTGCAATTCACCCCGGACCTGGTCCCGGCAGACATCGTCGGAACTCGCGTCTACCGGCAGGGCAAGGACTCCTTCGACACCGAGTTGGGCCCGATCTTCGCGAACTTCGTCCTGACCGACGAGATCAACCGGGCACCGGCCAAGGTGCAGTCGGCGCTACTCGAGGTCATGGCCGAACAGCAGGTGACCATCGGTGGCAAGACCTATCCGATGCCTCGTCCGTTCCTGGTCATGGCAACTCAGAACCCGATCGAGTCGGAGGGGGTCTATCCCCTGCCCGAGGCACAACGCGACCGGTTCCTGATGAAGATCCTGGTCGACTATCCGACACCTGCCGAGGAACGCGAGATCGTCT
Source organism: Actinomycetota bacterium (assembly GCA_030862345.1). Classification (GTDB taxonomy): domain Bacteria; phylum Actinomycetota; class Actinomycetes; order Mycobacteriales; family Geodermatophilaceae; genus JACCQS01. The sequence goes on from JALZDV010000172.1 coordinate 18,459, forward strand.
ACCGGATGGGCGTCTCACCACCGAGCGCCACGAAGGTCATCGAAGCTGCCGACCTGGTCCGGCTGCAGGACACCGCCAGTAGGGTCTTCGTCCACCACGCACTGGTCGACTATGTCGTTCGGGTCGTGGTCGCCACCCGGCATCCCAAGGAGCACGGGCTGCCTGACGTCGCGGGTTGGGTCTCCTACGGTGCCAGCCCGCGGGCCTCACTTGGCCTGATTGCCGGCGCTCGGGCGCTGGCCCTGGTCCGAGGCCGGGACTACGTCCTGCCGCAGGATGTGCTGGACATCGCAGCCGATGTGTTGCGCCACCGGCTGGTGCTGTCCTACGACGCGCTGGCCGACGGTGTGCCGACCGAACACATCGTCAAGCGCATCCTGCAAAGTGTGCCGCTGCCGCAGGTCACTCCCCGCCAACGTGCCGGCGGGTTCGGCCCGGCCGCACCCGGCGGGCCACGGGTACCGGATCAGTTCAGGGGTCCGCAGGGTCAGCCGGGCGACTACTCCGGTTCGCCGGCCGGGCGCAACGCCGGCGGCCAGGGCGTACGGCAGGCGTGACCCTGCCCGCGCCGCCCAGATTGGCCGACGAGTCGGCCGAGTTCGTCCTGCGGCGGCTGGAACTCACTGTCCGGCGCAAGCTCGACGGTCTGCTGCAGGGCAACCACCTGGGTCTGCTGCCCGGACCGGGCAGCGAAGCGGGGGAGTCGCGGATCTATCACCCCGGCGACGACGTTCGCCGGATGGACTGGCCGGTCACCGCCCGTACGAGCGTGCCGCACATCCGACAGACGATCGTCGACCGGGAACTGGAGACCTGGGTCGTCGTCGACCTGTCGGCCAGCCTGGACTTCGGGACCGCGAAGTGTGAGAAACGCGATCTCGCGATTGCCGGCCTCGCCGCGATCAGCTACCTGACCATGCATGGCGGCAATCGGCTCGGCGCCATCATCACGACCGGAACCCAGGTCATCCGGATCCCAGCCCGCCCTGGGCGAGCCGCCGGGAACCGTCTGCTGCGGATCGCGGCAACGACCGAGCGAGCACAGTCGGGACGTCGTGGCGATCTCGGTGCGGCCCTGGAGATGCTGCGGCGACCGCCGCGGCGACGAGGACTGGTCGTGGTGATCTCGGACTTCCTCGGAGACGCCTCCTGGCAGCGTCCGCTGCGGGGGCTGGGCGCGGTGCATGACGTACTGGCGATCGAAGTCGTGGATCCTCGGGAACTGGAGCTGCCTGATGTCGGGCTGGTCACGATGATCGATCCGGAGAGTGGGCAGACGATCGAGGTGCCGACACAACGCCGGGATGTACGGGACCGCTTCGCCCAGGCCGCAAGGGAACAGCGGGCTGAGATCAGCGCCGGCCTCCGACGCGCTGGAGCCGGGCACCTGACGCTGCGCACAGACCGCGAATGGCTGCTCGACATAGTGAAATACGTGGCCAGCCGCCGGCACACCGCCACCGGAGGCGCCTCCCGATGATGTTTCAGGCACCGGTGTGGCTGTGGTTGTTGTTGGCCAGTTTCGCTCTGGTCGGGCTCTACGTCGCCATGCAGCTGCGCCGCAAGAAGTTCGCGGCTCGCTTCACCAACGTCGACCTCCTGGGCCGGTTGATTCCCAAGCGGCCGGGGTGGCGCCGGCACATCGCCTTCGGGCTGCTCGCATTGGCGTTGGCAACCTTCACCGTGGCCCTGGCCAAACCCAGCGCCGACGTCCGGGTTCCTCGCGAGCGGGCCACCGTGATCATGGCTGTTGACGTGTCGTTGTCCATGGAAGCCAACGACGTCTCACCCAACCGGTTCGAGGCGATGAAGGCCGCGGCGAAGGATTTCGTGGACATCCTCCCCGAGCGGATCAACCTCGGACTCGTGTCCTTCGCCGGCACTGCCACACCGGTGGTGACGCCGAGCATCGATCGGGTGGCGATCCGGAACGCCATCGACAAACTCGAGCTCGACGAGGCGACCGCGATCGGCGAGGCCATCTTTGCCTCGCTCACGGTGCTCGACAACTTCCAGGCCACCCTGGAGTCGACCGGCAACGAGGCGCCCCCTGCCCGGATCGTGCTCCTCTCGGATGGGTACAACACCGTGGGCCGGGAGAACAGTCAGGCGATCGACGCGGCCAAGGACGCGGGCGTGCCGGTCTCCACCATCGCGTTCGGCACCGACTACGGCACCGTCGAGATCGAAGGTGAGCAGCAGCCCGTTCCAGTGGACAGCGAGTCACTGGAGGAGATCGCCGATGAGACCGGTGGGACGTTCAAGGAAGCGGCCAGCGCGGCGGAGTTGACCGAGGTCTACGAGGACCTGGGATCCCAGATCGGGTACGTCACCGAGCCACGGGAAGTGACCCCGTGGTTCGTGGGCGGCGGATTGGCCCTAGCCTTCCTCGGCGCCGTGCTGTCCCTGCTCTGGACCAATCGCCTGCTGTAGCCGCCGGTGGCCGGGCAGGCGATAGCCTCGGGCCGGGCAGGTTCATCGAGGTGGCAACGGCAGAGGAGTCGCGTGGGACGCAGCGTTCTGGTCACGGGTGGAAACCGGGGCATCGGCCTGTCCATCGCCCGGGCGTTCGCCGGACAGGGTGACTCGGTCGCGGTGACCCATCGCACCAGCGGGTCCCCAGATGGGCTTTTCGGGGTCCAGTGTGACGTCACCGACCCGGCGTCCCTGGATGCCGCGTTTGAGGCGATCGAGACTGAGCAGGGGGCTGTCGAGGTGCTCGTGTCCAACGCGGGAATAACCGACGACACGCTGCTGCTGCGAATGAGCGACGAGTCATTCACCGCGGTGATCGACGCAAACCTGTCCGGTGGTTACCGGGTCGCCAAGCGGGCGGCGGCCAAGATGCTGCGGGCCAGATGGGGACGGATCATCTTCATCTCGTCGGTGGTCGGGCTCAGTGGGTCGGCCGGGCAGGTCAACTACGCCGCCGCCAAGGCCGGCCTCGTCGGACTGTCCCGCTCGATCGCCCGGGAACTCGGCTCGCGCAACATCACCGCGAACGTGGTAGCACCCGGATTCGTCGACACAGACATGACTCGCGAGCTTCCCGAGGCACGTCGAACGGAGATCCTCGGTCAGGTACCGCTGGGCCGGTATGCCAGTACGGACGAGATCGCCGCGGTCGTGACCTTTCTGGCCAGCGATGCAGCGGCCTACATCACCGGGGCTGTGATCCCGGTGGACGGCGGCTTGGGGATGGGGCACTGATGGGCATACTCGAAGGCAAGCGCCTACTGATCGCTGGGGTTCTCACCGAGGCTTCGATCGCCTACTCCGCGGCGAAGGTCGCGCAGCAGGAGGGCGCTCAGCTTGTCCTGTCCAACTTCGGACGAGCGCTCAAGCTCACCGAGCGGATCGCCAAGCGGCTACCGGAGCCCGCACCCGTGATCGAACTGGACGTCAGCAACGACGAGCACCTGGCCAGCATGGCGGATCGGGGCCGCGACCACCTGGACGGTCTCGACGGCGTCCTGCACTCGATCGGGTTTGCACCGCAGAACGCCCTCGGAGATGAGTTCACCGAGACGCCGTGGAGTGACGTGTCCACCGCCGTACAGATCTCGACCTGGTCCTTCGCCGCACTGACCCATGCCTGCCGGCCACTGTTCGGGGACAAGGCCTCGGTGGTCGGGCTCACCTTCGACGCGTCGCGGGCGTGGCCGGTGTACGGCTGGATGGGGGTAGCCAAGGCGGGGCTGGAGTCCACCGCGCGCTACCT